>NZ_JBHSMS010000012.1:0-30704 GCF_042656795.1 Massilia jejuensis
GGTAAGTGTTCGGGTCTTACAGTCTACGCGATCACGGCCTACTGCTCAGTCAACGCGACAGAACCGAATCCACCCACGCCATGGACGCACCGTGCACGACGACGCGCAGCGTGAAATCGGCATTAATATTCATGGGTTGATCCTGTCGTTGTCCTACGATGTATGATCGTTTACGAACCGGTTGCTTAAACGCCCGTACCACCCATGCTGGCGCGCTTGGCCATGCGGGCGCGCCAGGCGAGCAGTGCATTGCAGTCGGCCGGAATAGTGATCTTGGCGAAGTCTGCGAACGATAGGCCGACGAACAGCGTAATGTCGGCAACCGAAAAATTCTCGCCAGCGGCAAACGGCTGATTGACCAGCAGACCATTAAAGTAATGCATGCCCGACAGCGCCCGCTCATGCTGCTTCATGCCCCATTCCTTGTTCTGGTAGAGCTCCAGCGTGCCCAGTCCCGGCGTAGCGTGATGGAAATACGCGCCCACTGCGTCCATGACACCTTGCTCCGCGCGACGCTGCATCATGTGGATCACGGCCCGTTCCTTGGCAGTCGTGCCTGTCAAAGAGATTCCCTCGAAGGCGTGGTCTATATATTCGGTGATGGCCGAGCATTCGCTGATGAAGGTGCCATCGTCGAGCTCGAGCACTGGCACGGACGCGCTCGGGTTCTTGCTCACGAACGCGGGGAGGCGATGTTCACCTTTCATAACGTCCACATGCACGAACTGTATCTTGTCAGTGGCCCCTTTTTCAGACAACGCGATTCGAACCCGGGCCGGATTGGGGAAACCTTCGTAGTCGTAGATTTTCATGATGAGTACTTTCGTCTTGGGATAAGTTGAAAAACAGATACAACCTGAAGGTGGCGCGGAGTATCAGCCGCAGATGAAAAATCTGCGTGACCAGCTTTTTCATACTCGTCAAGCATATCCGAAAATTGCCATTTTGCTTTTTTTCGAGCAGGTTTTGGTAGTCTGGTCCATCGTGACCGGTGCGCAGGTCATATTCGAGGTTCAGGCGCTCGTCGCGGCGGCGATCTGCATGCTCTGGTCGAAAATGCGCAGCGTATTGCGCCCCTCTGATTTGGCGCGGTACATTGCCAGATCGGCTTGCTTGAGTATGTCTTCTACGCCGGGACGGGAGGCGTCGAACGATGTAATGCCGATGCTGGCGCTGGCGATGTAATCAATCTCGCCGCAGCGGTAAGGTTGCCCGAGTGCACCGCGCAATTTGAGCGCTTGATGCTTGGCGTTGGCGGCGCAGGCTTGCGGTGTGCTGCCGAGTTGTTTGAGGATGACTAGGAACGCGATCCCCTATTAATTCTCCCGCCTAATGATTAGGCAGGCGAGTAGAACACGTGGGTCAATTTTCGTTTGGCGTCAAAACGCTCCAGCAAAGTCGATTTGGTAGGACGCAAGTTTGCCTCGCTGGGGACGTCAGTGTAATCCGCAACGAAGCATTGGGCGTTGTGGAATGAGCGAGATTTGCAGAGGTGTGGTCTGGACCCGAAATGGACCGGACACGAGGACTACGATCCTCAGAAACGACAACGCCCACTTGCATGAGTGGGCGTTGCGTGAACGATGTTCTTGGTGGCCTGGGGCGGAATCGAACCACCGACACAAGGATTTTCAATCTTCGCGCCGTGCTTGCTCTCAGGCCATCAATTTGCTGGATCAAGGTTCTGCTACTGCGCGCGAGTCCAGCCTGGACCCTGCAGGCGTCTCGTAACCCGGCCCTGCCTGCCTCTACCGTATTTCCTCAACAACCATCATGGTCGTCCAG
Source organism: Massilia jejuensis (assembly GCF_042656795.1). NCBI lineage: Bacteria > Pseudomonadati > Pseudomonadota > Betaproteobacteria > Burkholderiales > Oxalobacteraceae > Massilia > Massilia jejuensis. Next base: position 1,786 of record NZ_JBHSMS010000012.1, read on the forward strand.
ACCGCGGATTCTAATCAATGGACCGGCTTCGGACCGGCTGGTTTGGCTACATCGACGCGCGTCGGTCGCGGTATCCTTCTGACGCGACGGTTTCACCACCGCCCCAGTGCTTGCCGAAATCCACACGCCGTATGTATGGTTGGGATGGTGTCGCACTGTCAGACGTGGCCTGTGATCTGCCGCGGTTCTTCTATCTCGGCCGAGACGCATGAGGATTGCGGAGCATGACTAGCTAAAATATTTGCATGGGCGCGGAATAGTTTGATCCGCTGGCACGTATACGCAAGTGTACGACTAACTTAACCAGGAGACTTTCATGAACCCGATCCGCACGATACTTGCCACACTCGCCACTACCGTTGTCGTTTCTGCCTGCGCAACCGTCGCCGGGCCGGCGATCACGAAGTCCAATGGCGTGATGGTCAATGAATCCGGGATGACACTGTATACCTTCGACAAGGATATATCTGGCAGCGGCAAGAGCGCCTGTTCGGGGCCATGTGCCGCGCTGTGGCCAGCGGTGCCCGCGACAGCGGCATCGTATTCGCCACCGTATTCGGTCATTACCCGCGACGACGGCGCGAAGCAGTTGGCCTGGAACGGCAAGCCCCTGTACCTGTATGCCCAAGACACCCGCCCGGGGGAGCGCAAGGGCGACAACTTCAAGAACGTCTGGCACGTCGTTGCCGACTGAACGCCACCCCTCACCGACTGAATCCGGCCTCCATGTCCGACCCTGCTACGCAACTAACGGCCTGCATTCCACGTCTGCGGCGCTATGCCCGTGCCCTGGTGGGTGAGCGCGGCGGCGCGGACGACCTGGTCCAAGACACCGTCGAGCGCGGCTGGAGTCGAATCGCCGAGTGGCGCCGCGACGGCGAGATGCGCGCTTGGTTGTTCGGCATCATGCACAACCTGTACGTCGACAGTTTGCGCGCCCGGCGCCTGCAAACGACAACGCTGGACGAGAAAACGCCGCACCCGGCGCAAGCCGACCATACAGCTCGGCTGGAGATACGCGACATGGATTCTGCCCTAGCCTTGCTCCCTGTCGAACAGCGCGAGATCCTGTTGCTCGTCGGGCTCGAAGGAATGACCTACGACCAAGTAGCAGGTGTGCTCGGCCTGCCGCTAGGGACCGTTATGTCCCGCCTGTCGCGGGGGCGCGAGAAACTGCGTATTGCAATGGAGGGCAGGGCGGCGCCAAGCGTGTCCCTGCAGGTCGTCAAATGAACATATTGCCTGTTACCGAAGGTGACCTGCACGCTTATGTCGACGGCGTGCTGCCCCTTGCCCGCGTGGATGAGATCGAGGCTTGGCTTGCCGCCAGGCCAGACGAGGCAGCGCGCGTTGCAGCCTACCGGGTACAGAATTTCGAACTGCGGCGCCAGTTCGATCTGGTGCTCGATGAAGCGGTGCCGCACGCGATGGGGGCGCCGGCGCGGCGGCGCCGGTGGTGGGGCGGACCGGCAGGGCGTATTGCCGCCTCGTTCGTGATCGCCCTGGCGGGCGGCGCCGGCGGCTGGATGCTGCGCGGCACAGGCGCCGCGCCGGATATCCTGTCATACGAGGGCGCAACCGGAGCGAGATCCCTAAGCGTGGCCGACAGCCTGCCACGCCGGGCTGCCATCGCGCATGTCGTCTATAGCCCCGACGTGCGCCATCCAGTCGAGATCGCTGCAGACCAGGAAGACCAGCTCGTCGCCTGGCTGTCAAAGCGGCTCGGCACGCCGGTCCGCCCGCCCCGCCTTGGCAAACTCGGCTACGAGTTGATAGGCGGCAGGCTGCTGCCCGGGCAGCGCGGTCCGGTGGCGCAGTTCATGTACCACAACGCAGCCGGGCAGCGCCTGACCTTGTATGTCTCAACCGAGCAGTCGCACAACCGTGACACCGGATTCCGCTTCATGCAGGAGGGGCCGGTCAGCGTTTTTTACTGGATCGACGGCAAGTTCGGCTATGCACTGTCGGCGGGCGCCGACAGGAACGAACTGGCAAGGCTGGCTGTCGCGGTGCATGAACAACTGGACAAAAAATCATGATGCGAAACAAATTTCTCCTGACGCTGTTGCTGGGCGCGCTCGCCGGCAGCGCGGTCGCTGGAGAGCCCGTCCCGCACGCTCATCACGGCGGTAAAAGCAGCGCGGCGGTGCCAGTCTTTGTGGCAAGCACCGCGAAACCCTTCGCTGCGCTGATGGCCGACGCGATGGCGGTGATGGACGACGGAATGCGGCGCGCGCCGGCAACCGGCGATCCCGGCCACGACTTCGTCACTATGATGATCCCGCACCACCAGGGTGCGATCGACATGGCGAAGGCGGTGCTGTTACACACCACCGATCCCGAGCTGATGAACCTGGCGCAGGGAATACTCACCGAACAGCAGAATGAAATCCGTGTAATGCAGGCATGGCTGCGGCGTCACTCCGCGCCGGCGCCGCACGCCCGGACACCGCAAGCGCAAACCCACTGACGAAAGCGAAACATGCACCCACACATAGTAGCCAGCCTTGTCGGCACAGTCCTGCTGGCATCCGGCGTACAGGCAGCGCCGGGCCCACAGGACCGGGTCTATACGGCCGATCAGAATACAAATACGGTGTCGGTCATCGACCCGTCGACTAATACGCTGCTCGGCCAGATCCGCCTCGGCAACGCACGCCCCGACGTGCTCTCGCCGTTGTACAAGGGCCAGATTAATGTACACGGACTGGGCTTCTCGCCGGACCACCGCACCCTGGTCGCGGTGGCGAACGGCTCCAATTCAGTCACTTTCATCGACACCGCCACCAACAAGGTCAAGGGCGTTGCCTACATTGGCCGCTCGCCGCATGAAGGTTTCTTCACGGCCGACGGACGTGAAGTCTGGGCGGTGGTGCGGGGCGAAAATCATATTTCGGTGATCGACCCAAAAACATTCAAGGAAACTCGCCGCATCGAAACAGCGCCGGGGCCAGGCATGGTGCTGTTCCATCCGGATCGCAAGCGCGCCTTCGTGGTGTCGAGCTTCACGCCCGTGGTCGAGGTGGTTGATGTGCGCTCGCATAAGGTTCGCCGTCAGATCAAGGTGGTGAGCCCTTTCTCGCCCTTCCTACAGCTTACCCCCGACGGCGGCGAGCTGTGGATGACGCACAAGGACGTCGGCAAGGTGACCCGCATCGACACCAACACGATGGAAGTCAAGGAGGTGTTCGATACCGGAATGATCACCAACCACCTCTCGTTCGCGCAGACCGACGCCGGCACGCTGGCCTATGTGACGATCGGCGGCGAGAATGTTGTCAAGGTGTTCGGCACTGGATCGAAAGCCGCGCAAGTAGCGAGCATCCCGGTCGGCGCGCTGCCGCACGGGATATGGACATCCGACGACGGCAGCCGGGTCTACGTGGGCCTCGAGAACGGCGACGGGGTCGATGTTATCGATACCGCAAAGAACAAGGTTGTCGCCCGTGTGCCGGTCGGGCAAGCGCCGCAGGCGCTCGTCTACCTGTCGCGTGCAGTGCCCTCAGGCGACGGCATGAGCAATCTTTCACCCCGCACCAACAACGATCCGGTCAATATTGCCCTGCGCGCGGTCTCTGGCGACGCAAAGGGATTTGTGGTTGCGCGTAGCCTGGGCGTGACCGATTCGCTCGAGGTGTCGCTATTCAAGCTCAAGCCGAAAACGGTGTACAGCGTCTACGCCAGCGGCCAGCAGGCCCCGGTCGCGATCTTCGAGACCAATCCGATGGGCGGGGCCAACGGCACGGCCATCGGCCCTATGCGCGAAATCGCGCGCGCAGGACAAACCGCGCAGGAGCGGCAACCGGTGCCCGCGAGCCAGATTATCGTTATGGAAGGCAACGCGCCTGCTGATCTGGCACGTGCAGTCCTCGTCAGCACCCGCTAGCAGCCCGAGTGGGTGTGTTCGGCGCATGCCTGGCGTTCGAGCCAGATCACGCTCAGTAGCGCACGAAGGAATTGGTCCGGACCGGCAGCGACGAACGCTGCCGGCTGCTTTCATTTATCTGAGTCGGTTGACCGCAAATGGACCGGACAAGAGGACTGTAGGATCCAGAAACGACAACGCCAACCTGCATGGGTTGGCGTTGCGTGAACGATGTTCTTGGTGGCCCGGGGCGGAATCGAACCACCGACACAAGGATTTTCAATCCTAGTGCCACTAGCCGGCACGCGTTGCATCCTGCGTCGCTAGGTCAAGATCACCGTCTTTCCCGTATTCCCGAATCTGGTCGAGCGCGCTCTGTCTGGTGTAGGCCATGGTCGTAGTCACGCTAGCGTGGCCTAGGGATTCGGCTACGACACGGATGTCGCGGCCACGCACGATTAAGGCCTTGGCAAAGGTGTGGCGTAACCAGTGTGGCGAGACTTCACGCAGCTGGGCGGCCTCTGCGCCGCGGCCGTCGCGCTCGAGCGAAAGGGCGACCTGGTCGAGCCGGTCGGTTACGATCTGGTACAAGCTCTTGCGCGAGGTGAGACTTGCCCACGCCCGGAAATAACGGCGCGACTTCGCCTCGGTGAGCAGATGATTCCCGATCGCCACTGGTCGCGTCTGCACCGACAACAGCAGGCCATACTCTTCACCGCGCTCCGGTACCGCCGGCAGGCCAAAGGCAGTGCGGTACGCCATCAGCTCCTCAAACACGGCCCGCGTCATCGGCACATCGCGCCCGGTACTCCCCTTAGCGTGCTCCTCGCTGACTTTCAATATCCAGTAGGTGCGGGCCGTCTTTGGATCGGTCAACGGATACACGTCGTGCATGCGCACGCCGATCAGTTCTGATGCCCGCAACCCAAGCTCGCGAAGTGCGACGAACGCAAAGCGATCACGGGCGCGCAGCCGTGCGGCGGAGTCGTTCTCGACCGACAGCGTATCCAGGTAATCGAGCACATAGGCATACAAGTCAAGGTCGAGGGAGCGCTCAGCATTGATCCGCCGCGATTTCCGGGTTTTGACCTTTGCCATCGGATTACGGCGGATGACACCGTCGTCGTGCAGCTCATTGAACAGGGCACGCACGCAGCGCAGGATGTCGTCGCGGCTGCCGGGGGAGGGGGCAGTGCGGAAGGGCGTATAGCCCGCCTCATCGGCTTTGGCGAAACGCATCACCGGCGCTTCGCTGCCATCGGGACCGGGACGCTTGCGTCCGGTCTCGATCTTCCGGCACAGACAGTCCAGGGGCAGGTCGCGCAGGAACGCAATGAACGCATTGGCGTGGGCTTGCGTCCAGTGCACGGGGGCGACACCGATGCGGTTGCAGTACCAGCGCAGTTTCGCCACGTGATAATTGTACGTGTTGGCCGTCTCCTGGCTGTAGTCGCCGCCATTGTGGCGTACGCCCTCGAGCCAGACCTCGACCGCCTGCCAGCCTGCGCCCACGATGAGGTCGCCCTCGCTCCTGATCGCCAGGTCATCTGCGGTATCGCTCATCGCATGCCTCCGGAATTACCGCGCGCCATGCGCAGATGGTCGATCATGGTCTCGAGCCGGTCATTCTTTGCCTGCAGTTCGGCGACGCGCTCTTTCACCAGTCGGGTTTCGCCCCGTCCCATCTCGATCGCCTGCATTGCAAAGTAACGCTGCCCCTTTAGTTCTTCCGTAAGACTGCCCACGACCTGCTGCTGTTGCGCCAACGCCGCCTGGCTCGCTTCGAGTTCTTGGGCGAGCAGGGTGGCGCGCCCGGTCTGTTCCTGCAACTCTGCGGCGAGACGGGCCGCAGCAGCTTTTGCGTCTGCCGTTGAGCGTTCAACATCGCGTAGCCGCGCCTGTAAATATTCGACCTGCGTGTCGCGACTTGCCTGAACGGCCATGCGGGCGAACTGCGGCAGTTGCTCGGCGAACGCGGTGCGGATCAAAGACAGGTCAAGCGCCGGCACATTGGCCGCCGCCAGATATAAGGCCGGTCCAGCAGAGGATGGCGCGGTCGTCGGGACCGCTGCAGCCAGCTCGCGCTCAAGGTCACTGCGTTCGGTGGCGATGGTCGACGTCGACGGACTGCGGCCAGGCGCGTAGGCACGCAATAGCCTCCGATAGATGTCAGGACCATATAGTTTGCCCGTGACGGAGTGCACGACACGCATGAACGCGCGCAGGAACGGCCGGTGGTCGCGCGGATCGACCGGATAGCGTTCAAGCAACGGCGCCACACCCTGCAGGAGATCACGTGCCTGGTCGTCGGTGAGGGAGAACGGCGGCCGGCTCACAGAATCTCCAAGGGGTCACCGCGTACATTGAACGCGCCGGCGCTAACGGCGGTTGCGATGGCGCAGCAGCTTGGGAGGTTGGTGACGGTCGTCATGACAATGGCTGAGTAGATTTAGCGGTAGCCTAACAGGTATTAAATGGAGTGTCAAAAATTAACATTCGACTTAGCCGGTATTAAGTCGAATTATTTTGGTTAGAACTATCTTTAGATATCGGAGGCCTTTTGGAATGCACTTTGCCTCGGCGGCGCCGCTCAATTTAGTATCACCTACGGTCGATGTGGCGCCTGCGCGTGTCCTCGTCGTGGCATTACGCTCTGCAACTTGAACACGCGCGCAAGACGCGGAAGCCATGCGCGCCTTAAGCACGCCACGAGTCGACTTGCGGAGATGCCCGATTCGATGCAGAATAGGATCGCTTTTGATGCAGGAGGAGTTATGAGAACGACGGTCACGATCGACGACGAGCTATATGCGAAAGCCCTAGACATGGCCGACCCGGAGATGGATCGGGCGGATCTATTTCGGGAAGCAATCAAGACCTTCGTGCGCGTGCAGGCGGCAAAACGTCTCGCCGCACTCGGCGGCGCATCGCCGGAGATGCCTGAGGTGCCGCGTCGGGGCGCTGAGCTGGCATGACGGGCGGTGTCCTGGTCGACACCTCGGTATGGGTCGATCATTTTCGGCGACGCAATGAGGCCCTTGTGTATCTGCTGACGCTGGATCTGGCCTTCACGCATCCGATGATCGTAACGGAACTGGCGTGTGGCACGCCGCCGGCGCCGCGGTCTCGCACACTGGCCGACATCGCAACGCTTCCGCAAGCACGGCAAGCCAGCCTCAACGAAGTGAGAGAGCTGATTGAGCGCGAGCAGTTATTTGGACTCGGGTGTGGCCTGGTCGACCTGGCTCTGCTGGCGTCGGCCCTGCTGACGCCAGGCGCCCAGTTATGGACACACGATAAGCGCCTCGTGCAGTTGGCACAGCGGTTCCAAATCGCCTACGAGCCAGCTCGACATTAGAAAAGATTGGTGTTCGTTCGAAACCTGACGTGCGTGCCTGGCGAGGCCATGCGGGCAATGCATTGATGAGGGTGTTGGATACTGCGTGGACGCGGGTTGGTCAGGATTTGACACTGACCCACGCTTCAGCCTCGTCAAGCGCTTCGTTGTACGCCTCTGCCAGGAGGTACGCATGGCGTGCGGCGGCGGGTACAGCCGAAGCCGCCATCATGAGCCAGTGTCTGCGCTTCTCCTCGGTCAACCCGTTCCACCACGCGATCCCTGCGGAGGCGTTTTCCTCTTCGACCGGAAAGACGCCACCGCCAGCCTCCTGTCCGTTCTCGATCAGCTTTAAACTCCAGCCAGCTCCCGAATTCGCTGGTCGTGGATGGATCTCGTAACTTCGGCCCATTTTTCTCTTATCAAAAGTGAACAAGTTCCTGAAGTCTACACTCACCCCATTTGCACAGCTAGCCACACTACATCGCTCCAGACGGTGTTCGAGCTGAATATGACCGCACGTAGCGGCAACACTCTGACGAGCGAGCCAGACTTCGCATTCTCTGGGGGAACAACCGATTGGGAGGCTTTCCCATGCATCTTCCTCATCCACTGGCCACTTGCTGCCAATGGACACTGAGGTATATTTGTACCGCCAGAATGCCTACATTTGCCTTAGCACATATTAAGTAATTTGTTGAAGAGACACCTCGACTTGGGCCGTGGAAGACTCATTTTTTAGCATTTGTGTGCTCATGCGATCACTAAACCCCACGCGTCAAGTTCAAAAGTGAGGTTCCACAGGAGCTGTGCACAGCTTGGTTGAACGAGGGCGGGACGTTGCCTTCAGCCGTTAGCTACCGGATTCTCCGCCGTGAAATGGCCAGTCCCAGGTCGACTTCGAATACGCACCACGGCGTCTCATGACTACGCCGACGGCATCTCCTCGAAAGCAGAGTTCGGCGCGCGCCGTCGATGCGCTTTACAACGGACGAGATGGCCTTGCCGCTGCTACCGTTCGGCTAACCGAAAGAAGAAGTCGAATACAACTCGTCGACAAAATTACAACACCGTGATCCACAGCGCTATCTTGTGCCTATAATCAACTTGCTTTGTTGACCACGGCAAAACACCAGGATGATTGAAGACAATCTGCAACACGGCATCACCGATTACCCCTACGGAGGAAAATATGGCAAGCGGTATTGTGAAATGGTTTAACGATGCAAAAGGTTTTGGATTCATTACGCCAGATGGCGGTGGCGAGGACTTGTTTGCGCACTTTTCTGCTATTAACGCTGCGGGCTTCAAGTCGCTGGCCGAGAACCAGCGCGTGACCTTCGATGTCGTAAACGGCCCGAAGGGCAAGCAGGCTGCCAACATTCAGCCTGAGTGATCGTTCGACGCCACCTGACCGGCGCGCTGTAAGCGTTGAGTCAAGACGGAATGCGCCCTAGTGGGCGTTTTCTTTTTTCGTTATCGGAAAGTCTGATACAGGTCGAGGCGCGCACGTTTCCGTGAATTTGACAGGACCGGAATTATCGATCGGCCCAATCCTGCTTCCTCGTAGCTCAAACCGGTCTGGTGTACGCCCTCAAGCGCGGCATCGAGTCACATGAGCCACCGCAGTGCGCTTGGGTGTGTCGAAATTTCTTTAACAGATATCAAAGAAGTGTATCCTGCTCTCGATCGCCGTTTACGGCCGCAACGAATTGCAGGAGCGCCATGACCTCACGTAACTCAGAAGCCTTCCCCTGGTCCGACCAGTTCCTGCTTGGCTACGGCCCGATGGATGCGACCCACCGCGAGTTCGTCGACCTGGTCGCGGCGCTCCTGTCGGCGCCTGACGCCGACCTGCCGCGCCATCTCGACGCCTTCGCCGACCACGCACAGCGCCATTTCTCCGAAGAGCGCGAATGGATGGAATCGACCGCCTTCCCCGCCACGCAATGCCACATCGACGAGCACGACGCCGTGCTGAAATCCGTCCATGAAGTGCGCGGCCTGCTGGCCGGCGGCGGACACGCGCACACCTGCCGCGCGCTGGCGCAGGAACTGGTGCGCTGGTTCCCGGGCCACGCCGACTACCTGGATGCGGCGCTCGCGCAATGGATGGTCAAGAAGCGCATGGGCGGCGTCCCGGTGGTGCTGAAACGCGGCAGCGGCAAACCGCATGTGGCGCCGACAACCTGACCGAAATAAATTCTCGGTATCGCGCGCTCATTTGTTGAACAAATTCGTGGAATGTGTACAATTCACGAAGAAGGCAAAACAAAGGAGACGACGATGCACAGGAACGCCGATACGACACTACGGGACGGTACGAGGATCTCGGACCTGATCAACCACGAGACCCGCGAAGTCAAGGTGCGGACCCTGTCCGACCCCGAGCTCTACGAACTCGAGATGGAACGGATTTTTGGAAAGACCTGGATTTTCCTGGGCCACGACACCGAGATTCCAAACAAGGGCGACTTCATTACCCGCGACATGGGTTCGGACGCGGTCATCGTCGCCCGGGACCGCGAGGGCGAGATTCACGTCTCGCTCAACGTGTGCCCGCACCGGGCCATGAAAGTGCAGACCCACGACGCCGGCAATACCAACGTCCACATGTGCATCTACCACGGCTGGGCCTTCAAGCCGAACGGCGACTTCATCGGCGCACCGGTCGAGAAGGAGTGCATGCACGGGCACATGACTCCGAAGGACCAGCTGGGCCTGAAAAAAGCCCGGGTCGCCCTGTACGGAGGCCTGATCTTCGCGACCTGGAGCATCGACGGTCCCAGCCTCGAGGAGTTCTTCGGGGATGCCAAGTACTACTTCGACACCCTCTTTCTGCGCACCGGCGGCGGCCTCGAAGTCCTCGGCCCGCCGCAGCGCTTCCGCATCAACGCCAACTGGAAGACCGCCTGCGAGCAGTCGGCCGCCGACGGCTTCCATACGCTCACCCTGCACCGCTGGCTGGCTGAAGTGGGGCCCTACGCCAAGAAGCCCGACGCCGAAGGCAAAGGCGCCGACCTGTCCCCTGAGATGTACGGCTGCGAAGTCTGGACCGACCAGGGCCACGCACTGCGCTGCATCGACCTCGACCGCAAGATCGTGCGCCTGACCGGCAAGAACCCGGCCGAGCTGTCGGTCATCGAAAAGCTGAAGGCATTGCCGCCGCCCGGCATCACGCCGGAAATGGTGCCGGAACTGCTGGAGCGCTTCGACGACGGCCAACTGAAGCTGATGTCCTGGCGCCCGCCCCAGGTCGGCGGCTTTTTCCCGAATGGCCTGTTCGAGTTCATCTACCTGCCGCAGCCCGACGGCACCGTAGTCGGCGCCTGCGCCCTGCACGCCTACATCCCGAAAGGCCCGGGCCAGCTCGAGTTCATGAACTGGATCTTCGCCGAGAAGGACACGCCGCCTGAACTGAAGGCGCGCATGCTGCGTCAGTCGGTCCAGATGCTGGGCACCTCCGGCATGGTCGAGATGGAAGACTCCGACACCTGGCCGCACCAGACCGAGGTGGCGAAGGGCGCCATGGCGAAGACCATCACGCTGAAGTACCAAGCTAAGTTCGAACAGGGCGCGCCGGAAGGCTGGCCAGGCCCGGGCCATGTGGGCGACGGTTTTACCAAGGACGACACCCAGTGGGCATGGTGGAAAGCCTGGCACGAGCTGATGACTTCCGATAAATGAACCAGCCGCTCGAACCCCTAGAAAAACGCCAGGAGACTGACATGGAAACGAACCTGAAAGAAAAAAATCCGCTCGAACCGACGCCGCTGCCGCCGTCGCTGCGCGCCAACCGGGTTGCGATTGGAAGCCAGCTGTACAATGACGTGGTCGAATTCCTGTACGACGAGGCCGAACTGTTCGACACGCTGCGCCTGCGCGACTGGATCGCGATGGTGGCGAAGGACATCGAATACACGGTGCCGCTGCGCCATACCCGCGCCACGCGCGACCAGGACAAGTCGATCGTGCGCACGGTCCAGCATATGTACGACGACTACCGTTCGATCATGCTGCGCGTGATGCGGGTGATGGATACTCGCAGCGCATGGGGCGAGGACCCGCCTTCGCGCACCAAGCACATGGTGTCGAACATCCGGGTCTACCGGACCGACAAGGAGAACGAGTTCAAGGTCCAGAGCTACCTGCTGCTGACCCGCAACCGCTTCGACAACGACCGCTTCGACCTGGTCCCGTGCGAGCGCCACGACGTACTGCGCAAGACCGATGAAGGTTATCTGTTGGCGCGGCGCGAAGTGATCATCGACCAGGCCGTGCTGGGCACGCCGAACCTGGGCATCTTCCTGTAACTCGCTGCTGCCGGTGGAAACCGTCCCGCGCCCCGCAAGGCGCCGGGCGGTTTTTTCATGCCTGGGGCGCGCGCGCCAGCCGGCTCGCCAAGAGTACTGCCAGCCCGGCACACAGCCACAAGCCTGCCGCAGCGATCGCCAGCGACAGCGGTGAACCCCAGGCCAGCGGGGCCAGCACCGCGGCGATGAAGGCATTGAAGCCGGTCTGCACGAACAGCTGTACCGAGGAGCCGGTGCCGCGGCGCGCTGGCACGCAGTCGAGAGCGCGCATGGTCAAGGTGGGAATCGCCAGCGACATCCCGAGATTGAAGACGAACACATAGGCCACATACCAGACGGCGCCTCGCGGCGCGGCAACGCATACCGCCAGGTTGTACACGGTGGCCGCCGCCATCACGCCGAAAGCGCGCACCAGCGTCTTGTCGCCGGACCAGCGCACTGCGTAGCGGCCGGCCAGAGCCGAGCCCCCGATCAAGCCGGCCGTGGCGGGGCCGAACAGCCAGATGAAATCCGCTTCGCCCAATCCCAGGTGCTGCATGAGGAACACGGGCGCCGACAGCACGTAGACGAAAAAGGCGCCGAACATCAGTGCATATGCGCAGGCCCACACCATGAAAGCGCGATGGCGCAGCAGTTCGGCATAGCCCGCCGCCAGCGCACGGGCCTTGAAGGGCTGGCGCACGGCCGCAGGCAGGGTCTCGGGCAGGCGCAGGGCCACCGCCGCGAACAGGCCGGCGGCCAGCAAGGCGAGAAAGAGGAACACGGCGCGCCAGCCGAAGGCCACCTGCAGCGCGCCGCCGACCAGGGGCGCCACGGCCGGCGCCAGCCCGTACAGCATGACGACCTGCGACATCATGCGCCGCGCCAGCGGCCCGTCGTGCAGGTCGCGCACCACGGCGCGGCCGATCACGATGCCGGCGCCGGCCGAACAGCCCTGTAGCGCACGCAGCACCCACAGCTGTTCGATGCGGGTGGCGAGCGCGCAGCCGAGCGAGGCCAGGGTGTACAACGCCAGCCCCGCGAGCACCACCGTGCGCCGCCCGAGCGCATCGGAAATCGCCCCGTGCCAGAGCGACATGAAGGCGAAGGCCGCGAAATAAATCGATATCGTCAGCTGCAGCGCCACCCGGTCGGTATGGAGCACGGCCGCCATCTCGTTAAACGACGGCAGGTAGGCGTTGATCGAGAATGGACCGAGCATCGCCAGGCCGGCCAGGATCAGGGTGATGGCCCGTAGGTCGGTCCGCACCGCCCCGGGCTCAGCCATGATGTCCGGTCAGCCGCGCACCCGCGCGGTGATCTTGGCGTGCGGGCCATCGATCTGCGCGGCCCATGCAGCAGCAGCATCGTCGAAGGCGAAATCGGCGTAGTCGATCTGGATCGCCTGCTCGCGCGCGATGCGCAGCAGGCGTTCCCATATCGCGCGGCGGTCGGCCGGCGGACGCTGCCCGGTGCCGATACACGACAGGGTGCGAAACAGCAGATCGGCGATATCGAGATTGAGCTGGCGCCCGGCGCCGGTGCCGATGGTCATGATGCGTGCACCCCAGCGCGTGGCCTTGAGGGCATTGAGCATGGGCTGGCCGCAGACGAGGTCGAGCACCACGTCGAATCCGGCGCCGCCGGCCGCTTTGAGCGCCGCGACGTCGTCGTCACCGCCCAGCACGACGATGTCGTCGGCGATGCCGCGCTCCTTGAGGCGCTCGAGGGCCGGCGCCGAACGTGCGGCGGCCACCACGCGCCCGGCGCCGAGATGGCGCGCGAGCTGCAGGGCGATCTGTCCCAGGGTGCCTGTCGCGCCCAGCACCAGCACCTGCTCGCCGGGCTGGATCTTCGCAGCTTCCAGCGGCACCAGCGCGCCGGTGGCGGCAATCCCCATGGCGATCGCGGTGCGGTCGTCGACGTCGTCGGGCACGTCCCACAGCTCCTCGACCGGGACCAAGGTGCGTTCGGCCCAGGCGCCGTAGGGCTGGACCGAGCGCTCGCCAAAATAGACGCGGCGCCCGTCCTCGAGCCGCCCTACTCCCTCACCGCGTATCACGCACGGAAACTGCACGCCGAGACGGTAGGCGCCAAGTACGTCCCAGCCGCCCAGGCCGGCGGTATCGACGTCGACCAGCAAGGCCCCCGCTTGTGCGGTGGGCGCCGGGAAGTCCTGGATCGCCGGCGCCGCGCCCTTTTCCGTAATGATGGCTGCTTTCATTCGTATTCCTTACATTCCGTTGGCGCCGCTCTGCGCAAATAAAGCCTTCATCGCCACCAGGGAGGGCGTGTGGCTGCCGAAGCCGCCGTCGGCGACCAGGGTCGTCCCGGTGACGAAGGACGATTCGTCCGAGGCCAGGAAGGCGACGACGTCGGCGATCTGGCGCGGCGTGCCGACGTCCGGAGTCAGGTGGTTGTCGCGCAGGATGTCGATCAGCGGGGCCGGCATGCTCTCGTGCGCATTTTCGGCAGGCGCCAGCCCGATCTGCAGCGCGTTCGAGCGGATACCCTGCTTGCCGTACTGGGCGGCCACCGAGCGGCTCAGCATGATCAGCGCCGCTTTCGAGGCGGCATAGGCGGACAGGGACAGGTCGCCCTGCGCGCCCAGGCCCGAGGTGGCGAAGATCACCGAGCCCTTGCCGTTCCTGAGCATCTCGCGCACCGCGTATTTGGTGCACAGCATGGCGCCGCGCAGGTTGACGGCCATCGCCCTGTCCCAGGCCTCGACATCCATGTTGATCACGTCGCGGTCGCGCCGGCGCTGCTCGACACTCAATATCGCCGCATTGTTGTGGAGGACGTCGACGCGCCCGAAGCGCGCCACCACCGCCTCGACCATGGCCTTGACCGCTGCCTCGGACGACACGTCGGTCTGCACGGCCAGCGACTGGCCGCCGCCCGCCTCGATCTCCGCTGCCACGCGCTGCGCCGCTGCGCCGTCGATGTCGACCACCACCACGCTCGCGCCATGCATCGACAGTACGCGCGCGGCTTCGGCGCCCAGGCCGCCGCCGGCGCCGGTAATGATCGCGACCCGCCCTTCCAGCTTTCGTTCACTCATGGTTTTGTCTCCGGATTATTTGTCTTTGATGCGCCGGCTCAGTGGCCGGTGAAATTCGGTGCGCGCTTTTCGCGGAAGGCGCTGGCCGCTTCCTGGGCGTCGTCGCTGGGTTTGAGCATCGCGAACAGGTCGAGTTCGAGGTCCAGGCCCTGCTTGAGCGCGAGGTCGAAGGCGCCGCGCGCGGCGCGCTTGGCCGACAGCGTGGCCGCCGGCGCGCGCGCGGCAATGCGCATGGCAAAGGCACGCACTTCGTCGACCAAGGCTTCGGACACGCTCGCGGTGCGGGTGATCAAGCCCATGCCCTTGGCGGCGGCGGCGTCGAGGCGCTCGCCGGTCAGCAGCAGGTCCATGGCGCGCCCCGGGCCGACGATGCGCGGCAGGCGCTGGGTGCCGCCGCCGCCGGGAATCAGTCCCAGCGCGGTTTCCGGCAGGCTGAAGACGGCGTCGGGCGTGGCGAAGCGGATGTCGCAGGCCAGCGCCAGTTCGAGGCCGCCACCCAGGCAATAACCGTGGATCGCGGCGATCACCGGCTTCTGGATGGTGTCGATCGCTTCGATCCAGCGCACTCCTTCCATGCGGCGCCGCACTTCGATCGCGGTTTCAGGACCGCGCGCCTCCTTGATGTCGGCGCCGGCGCAAAAGCCGCGCGCACCCTCGCCCCGGATCGCGATGACGCGGATCGCCGGATCGGCGTCGAATCCGCGCAAGGCCTGCGGAACGCCCTGGCGGATCTCGTCGTTGATGGCGTTGATTTGCGCCGCGCGGGTCAGGACGACCCAGCCGAGCGCTCCTTCGCGCTCGATGCTGACCGAGCCGTTGATCGCCTCGCGCTCCAACGCGACGCCCGCAGTGGCAAGATGGCTGCCCATGTCAGGCCTCCTCGAATTCGAAGACTTGGCCGCGCAGGCCGCACGGGTCGATCCGGATCAGCGGTCTGCCGCTGACGGCTTCCGATTCCGGCACCCAGGTAAAGGCGGTGCCGCGCGCTTTCAGGTCGTCCGCCTTGGCTTTCAAATCGTTGACGGCGATCCGGATGTAATACAGGCCGGGGCCCCAGTTGTTCAGGTAGTGGGCGGCGTCGGTATTCCAGGCCTTGGGCTGGATCACGTGCAGCGCCGCGCTGTTGGCGACGGTGAAGGGCATCACGGCGCGGCGGTAGCCCTCGAGACGCAGGTCCTGCACCACGCCCTGCGGCTCCCAGTCCAGGTTGTCGGCGCAGCAGCGCAGCGTGTGGTCCAGGTCGCGCACCAGGAAGGCGCGCGCCGTAACCCTCACCATGTCGGCCGGCTTCGGGTCGCGCGGCTGGGCCGGCGGCGTCGCGAAGGTCTCGGCAGGCATTTGCAGCGGCTCCATCGGCATCACTTCGATGCACAGGCCGCCGTCCACCTCGGGGCTGTAGCGCGGCCGCTCCGGCGTGGCGCCCAGCCATAAGCGGTCGAAGGGCATTTCCGGCGTGCGCTGCGCCATGCGGAAAGCGAGGTTACGGCGCATCAGCTTGTCGACGAAGGCATCGAACTTGGGGCCGTGCAGCGACAGCACCAGCGAGTGGGTCAGCATCGGACGATGGCGGCCCTGGTAGTCCTTCAGGCTCTCGAGGAACTCGTGGAACATCGGGTCGCCCGGATTCTCGTAGTCCAGGTGCCACTGGGGCTCGACCCGGGTCGGCGCCACCGCCAGCGATTTATGCACGCGCAGGAAGTGCGCGATATAAGGATGGTTGTCGAATGCCTGGCGCCAGTTTGCATGGCCATGGATGCCCAGCTTGTCGATCAACAGGGCCGCCATCCCGTCGGGGTCGGGCAGCATCATGTCCGCGGACATCAACAAATCAAACATTATTCTTCTCCAGTGTCGTTTGGTTAGCGGCCGGCCGCGGCGCGAGCCGGGGCGGCGGATTCGGTGCCCGCGTCCGCAGTCGCCAATGGCGCGCGCGGTTTCGGGTTGAGCAGGAAATACGACAGTGCGGGCGTCAGGATCAGGGCGCCGAGCATGTTCCAGAGGAACATGAAGGTCAGCAGGATGCCCATATCGGCCTGAAACTTGATCGGCGACCAGGCCCAGGTCACGACGCCGGCCGCCATCGTCATCCCAACCAGCGCCACCACCCTGCCGGTAAAGTCGAGCGAGCGACGGTAGGCGGCGCGCAGGCTGTCGCCGCGGCGCTGGCAGGCCAGCTGCACGCTGAGCAGGTAGAGCGCATAGTCGACCCCGACCCCGACCCCGACCGCGATCACCGGCAGCGTGGCCACCTTCAGGCCGATGCCGAGCCAGACCATCAGGGCCTTGCACAGGAGCGTGGTAATCACCAGCGGGATCAGCGCCACGATGGTGGCGCGCAGGCTCCGGAAGGTGATCAGGCACAGCAGCGCCGTCGAACCGTAGACCGCCAGGTACATGGTGACAATGCTCTTCTGGACCTCGATATTGGTTGCGGCCTCGATTCCAGCGCTGCCGGCCGCGAGCAGGAACTGCACCGGCTCGGCGGCGCCCGGCGCCGTGTTGTTGGCCGCGGCGTAGGTTTCGGCTGTCTTGAGGATGCGCGCCACCGTGTCGGCCTTGTGGTCGGACAGGTAGGCCACCAGCGGCGAGACCGAGCAGCTCTGGTTGGTGATGTCGGGCGTGGCGATCACGGCGGCCGACATGGAGCCGTCGGTGATCGACTGGTTGCGGCTGATGGTCATCCACTTGCCGCTGCCTTCGGACATGGCAGCTGTCACGAAACGCACGTTCTCGGCCAGCGAGGTGGTGGCCTGCACCGCCGGATCGGCGCGCAGCAGCTGCGCCAGGCCGTCCATCTTGTTGAGCGAAGAGTACAGACGGCAGCCTTCGTCCGCCGTCTTCATGATGATCACGAACTGGTCGCTCGAGAGGCCGTAGTGGCGCGTGATATAGGCGTTGTCGCGGTTGTAGCGCGAATCCGCGCGCAGCTCCGGCGCACCGGCATCGAGGTCGCCGATGCGCAGGTCCTGCATCACCAGCGCCGAGACGACAGCGACGGCGATCGATCCCAGTACCACCGGGATCGCCCAGCGGCGCTCGGTGAGCGCATCCAGCCCGGCCCAGACCCGGCCGAGCAGCGAGCGGCCTTGCGCCGTCTTCTGCTCGTCGGCAATCGCGCGGCGCACCGCCGACTCGCTGATTCCCACGTACGACAGCGCCACGGGAATCAGGAACAGCTTGGTGAAGATCAGCACCGACACGCCGACGCTGGTGGTGATCGCCAGGTCGCGGATCACCGGGATGTCGATGATGACCAGCACCGCGAAACCGACGATATTCGCCAGCAGCGCCGTGACGCCCGCCACGAACAGGCGGCGGAAGGTATAGCGCGCCGCGACGTACTTGTGGGTGCCGCGCCCGATGTCCTGGATGATGCCGTTCATCTTCTGGGCCCCGTGCGACAGGCCGATGGCAAAGATCAGGAAGGGAACGAGAATCGAATACGGATCGAGCTCGTAGCCCAGCAGCTGCATCAGGCCGAGCAGCCAGACCACGCCGATCACGGCGGCGGCGACCAGCATGACCGTGCTGCGCACGCAGCGGGTGTACAGGTAGACGAAGACCATCGAGATGGCGACCGACACCGCGAAGAACAGCATCACCGCGCGCAGTCCCTCGATCAGGTCGCCCACGATCTTGGCGAAGCCGACGATGTGGATGCCGACCTTGTCGTTCTCGTAGGTGCGGATCTTCGCTTCCAGGCGTTCGGAAAAGGCGCTGTAGTCGAGTTTCTGGCCGGTCTTGGGATCGGTATCGAGCAAGGGTGCGACGATCATGCTCGACTTCGCGTCGAGCGCCACCAGGCTGCCGACGATGCCGGCCTTGCCGATATTCGCGCGCAGCTTGGCGATTTCGGCCGCGCTGCCGTCGAACTGGGCCGGCATCACCGGGCCACCGGTGATGCCGTCCTCGGTGACTTCGCGCCAGCGCACGATCGGCAGCCAGATCGACTTCATCCAGGAGCGATCGACGCCGGGGATCAGGTAAAGCTCATCGTTAATCTTGCGCATGACCTCCAGGTAGGCCGGGTCGTAGATGTCGCCGGTCTTGTTTTCGACCACCACCCGCACCGTATTGCCCAGGCCCGGAAGCTGGTTCTTGTAGGACAGGTAGTTCTGCACATACGGGCTGTTATGCGGGATCATCCGCTCGAAATTGGCGTTGACCTTGATCCGGGTCGCCGCCGCGCCGAGCAGGATGGTCGCGAGCAGGCAGGCAAGCAGGACCAGCACGCGGTTGTTGAAGATCACGCGCTCGAGCAGGTTGCCCGAGCGCCGGTCGAAGTCTTTGGGATCCCGTATCACGGGCATCCGGGGTTGTTCGCTATGGCCTGCCATTTGATTCTTCCCAGTTGTTCACTGATGCGCCGTCATTTCGACGGCATGGGCGCCAGCGTGACGCCGCCGATGCCGGCCAGGGCGAGCTGGCCGGGGGCGGACAGCGCCGCGTCGAACACCTCGCCGCGCGTGCGCGGGGCCGCGCTCGCCGGTTTGCCATCGGCGCCGGCCAGCACGACCTGGCCCGACTGCGTCACGAACGCGAACTGGCCCGGTCCGGCAGGGATCGCGGCCACCACGGTAGCGGCCGCGCCCAGCGCCAGCGGCTTCCAGGTGGCCGCGTTGTCTTCGCTGACGAAAGCATTGCCGCGCAGCCCGTAGGCGACCAGCGCCGTGCCGTTGGCCTTCAGGCCAAAGAAGGTGCCGGCGTAAGGGCTGGCGAGTTCGGTGAAGCGGCCCGTGGCGCGATCGTAGCGGCGCAGCAGGCCCTGCTCGCCGGCGAGGTAGAAGTTGCCATCGGCGCCCTGCTCCAACGCGTACAGGTGCATGCGGCGGTCGTTGGCCGCCTTTTCCAGCATCGGCTCCCAGGTCTTGCCGGCGTCCTGTGTGCGCAGCAGGACACCGAAGGCGCCCGCCAGGAAGCCTTCGCCGTCGGCGCCGATGCGGATGTCGAGCAAGGGATAGGGCAAGACGCCGGGGGTGGCCGACTGCCGCAGCGCGCGATCGAGCTCGGCCAGCACCTCGGCCGCTTCGGCACTGCCGGCGGCCGCCAATGCCCCGTAATGCGTTTTCACCAGCGCGGCCAGGCTGCGTCCGTCGAGCACGCGGGTCCAGGTGCGGCCGCTGTCGGCGCTGCGCAATGCGACGCCGTCATGGCCCAGCGCCCAGGCGACGCCGGGCGCGGTGAAGCGCACCGTGGTGAGGTCGGCGCTGACCGGGACGCTTGCCTGCTGCCAGCTCTTGCCGGCGTCTCTCGACACCAGGATGGTGCCGCGCACGCCGACTGCCAGGGCGTTCGCTCCTTGCACGGCAATGCCGGACAAGGAGCGCTTGAGGGCGAGCGTGGAAGGCGGCGCGGGACGGTCGAGGACTTCGGCGCGTGCGGCGGCAGGGAAACCGGCGAGCGTTGCGAAGCATGCGGCGCACAGGGCCGCGCCGAGGCGGGTGCGTGCGCCGAATTGGTCAAGGTTCTTCAATGGAGACTCCATCGTGGTACGGTCGATCCAATGCGGCGGCGCGGCTGTCCGCGCCGCCGCCCTGCGAGTCCGGCGTTTAACGCGCGGTCTCTTTCGCCACGATGGTCTCGGGATTCAGGTCGCGGTTCGAACGCGGCTTGGTCACCACGCCGTAACCGCCGACCAGGCCGTCGTTCACCAGCGCATACATCCCCTTGTTGAAGTCGAAGATCACGTTCTTGACGCTGTAAGGCGCATTCACGTCGTAGAGCTGGATCATCGAGTTGAAGATCGAGCGGTACAGCTGGCCGCTGCGATCGTAGGCGTCGTACAGCATCGCGCTGTAGGTATCCTCGTCGATGTAATAGGTGCGTTTGGCATAGGCGTGGCGGAAGCCCTGCTTGAGCGTGGCCTCGACCACCCAGGTGCGGTGAAGCTCCCAGCGCCAGCAGGCCGGATTCGGGTACTTTTCCTTGAACTGCTCTTCGACGCCGCAGCCAAAGTAGAGCTTATAGGCGTTGTACGGCACGTACATTTCCTTCTTGCCGACCAGCTTGAAGTCGAAGCGGTCCATCTGGCCCGAGAACACGAACAACTCGTCGAACAGGGTCACGCCGCCCATGCTGGCCACCGGCGTATCGTAGGAAAATTCGGGCGCGAGCTTGATGCGGCGCTGGCCTGGCGCATAGCTCCAGGCGCGGCGCGGCTTCTGGGTCGGATCGAGGAAGTCCATCAGGCCGGTCACTTCGCCCGCCTTGCGAATCGGCGCGCTGGTGACCGAATAGGTGCGCCAGTACATCTGGTCGTCGCGACCATCGAGGTCGGCGTGGTAGTACGGCGTTTCTTCGAAGGTCTGCTGCTGCGAGGTCATGACCGCCTTGCCGCTCGAATCCACCACCCACGAGCGCGAGGAGCGCGTGGTGGTGTCGGCCTTGTAGCGCAGCTGCTGGTTCCACATCATTTCGTTGCCGGTCTTCGCAATCGGGAACGGGATGCCGCCGCGGCAGGCCTGGTCGACGCCGAGACCGCCCTTGGTGGTCTTGCAGGTGGTGGCGTTGCGGACAGTCTTGGCCAGCACTTCTTCCGGCATGGCGCCCGTGCGGTGGCTCGGATACACGTCCATGTAGAAGCCCGGGTTTTTCTTGAAGAGTTCCTTCTGGCCTTCCGAGAGTTTGTCGGCATGCTGCTGCCAGTTCTTGGCGTCGATGCGCATCAGCGGCGCCTCGTCCTTGAACGGATCGGCCCAGACGCCACTGCCGGCCTTGAAGCCCGGCGGCGCCTTGGTCAGGCCGCCGGTGTAGGCCGGGATCGTGCCTTCCTTGTTGGCGGCCTTGGTAGCGCCGACCTGGGTCAGCGTGGACCCGAGCTGCTTTGCTTCGTCAGGGGTGACCTGGGCTTGGGCGCCGGCTGCAAGGCCTGCCAGCAGTGCTGCGAGAATGCGATTCGTATTCATGTCTTGTCTCCTGTTTGCGGCGCTTTAGAATGCCGTCTTGAAGGTAAAGGACAGCCAGCCGCGGTCGATGACGCCGACCGACGAATTGCTGTGGGCCGCGCCCCCGGTGATCCTGCCGTTCAGCTCGCGGACGGGCAGCGTGCGGTCGGCATACAGGAGCGAGAATTCGTATTTCGATGCATAGGTGGCGGTGGCGCCGACCGACCAGCGCAATTCGCCTTCGGTACCGCCGCCCGAGGACGGCGCATTGCCCGAGATGCCGTAGGTGGCGCTCACCGGCAAGGACAGGTCCCACGAAGGTAGCACGTTCAGGTACTGCGGGGTAAAGCGCAATGCCATCAGCCACGAATCCTTGGTCGAGCAGCCGTCGTCCTTGGTGCCGGAGCGCGCCACGCCGGTGCGCGAATCGACGCAGCTGGCCGCGCCGACCGAGCGGTAGGAATTCGGATTGGTCGTGACCTTGTCGAGGCGGTTGTACGCCACTTCGGTCACCAGCGTACCGGTGGCCCAGAGCGGCGTCGCGGGCAGCATGTAGATGCCGTTGACGACGGCGTGCCAGGTATCGCCGCGCGCACCGGTCGGCGTGACGACCGACGAAGGCGTGTTCAGCGCGCCGTTCTTGCGGTAGGACAGCTCGGCGCCGACCGAGACCGACTTGATCACCCGGCTGAAGCTCAGACTGTACTGGTCGATCTTGTCCGGATACAGGAAGCGCGCCTGGGTCGGCAACGGGCCCTTGAAGTTCAGCAGCTGCACGCCCAGCTCCGGCGAATAATCGTCGAAGCGGCGGTAATAGGCCCCGAAGTTCGACTCGATCGACTCGGCGTTCAGGCGTGCGCCGATACCCCAGTTGCCATGGTCGCCGGGCTTCTTTGCCTCGATCAGCTGCGCGGCCACCCCGGCAATCGGGAACACCAGGTTGTCCGACGAAGGCGCGGTGTCGGCGCCCATCAGGTAGGTGCCCGCATGCGGGATGCGGGTCGGCTTCCATTCATAGTAGTACTGGCCGACCAGGGTCAGCGCATCGGTGACTTGGGCGCTGAGATAGACCTGGCCGATCGGCAGGAACACTTCCTTGGTCTCGACACCCGGATTGATCGCCGCCTTGACGCCGTCTACCGGCGACTGGGCATACGAGATCGCGTGCGCGCCCAGCAGCAGGCCCTCGCCCCAGACATTGGTCTGGCGGCCGACCTTGATATTCACGGGCACCTTGCCCAGGTCGACGTTGGCCCAGACGAAGGCATCGAGGATTTCGCCGGACGGGCCGTTCACGTAGCGCTGAACTTCGTTGTTGTACTCGGCATTGCGGTAGGCAGTCAGGAAGCCGGCCGGCGAACGCACCGAGTGGTCGTCGTAGGCACGGTCGTACCAGGCCGCGCCCGATACACGGGCGCCGAGCTTGTTGCGCCAGCTGACGTCGAATTCGGTAAGCAGGTCGAGACGGTTGGTCACCATGTCGTGCTTGTCGAATTTCGAGTCGCCCTCGTCGTAGATGTAGTTGCGCAGCAGGCGCTGGTCCTGCCCTTCCATCCGGAAGCCGCCGGTGTAGCGGACCGTGGTATCGAGCCGCATCTTGATGTCGGGGTTGTCGAGCACGATCTCGGTTGCCAGCGCCGGGAAGGCGCAGGCGAAGGCCGCTGCTGCCGCTGCCGCTGCTGGGATGGCGCGCAGCGCGAGGCCGGCGGGCGATGGAACACCGCGTGTCTGGTTCATGGGACCTGTCTCCTGTTTATCGGTTATGACCGCTTTTAGAAATCGTTCAGCACTGCTTGCAAGTCCTTCCTGTGAACCGTGCTGCTCGACTGTCTTCGGCCCAACGGATACGAGACTTTTACGACGCTTTGATTGTAGTCCTAATTTTCTAACAATTCTACTGTTTGACGAAGATTCTGTATTGAGAATTACTACGGCGGAGGAATGCGGCGTGCGCAACAGCCATCACGCGGCGTCGGCCGCCAGATTGCGTGCCCGGACCATGTCGGTGAAATCGCGTTTGAGGGTCGGGTAGTAGGCGATCTGGCCCTGCAGCCCGCCGGCGATGTCGATCGAGGCCGCGCTGATGAAAGAGGCGTACTCGCTGGCCAGGAACAGCGCCATGCCGGCCACGTCTTCCGGTTTGCCGAAGCGCCCGAGCGGCACCACCTTGAGCACCATTGCGTCGAATTCCTCGCGCGAGACGCCGGGTCCCACTTCGCGGTAGTGACGGTCCCACTGGCCGGTGTCGATCCAGCCCATGTTCAGCGAGTTGACGAGAATGTTGTCCCTGGCCAGCGACATGCCGAGCGACTTCGACAGCGCGAGGCAGGCGGCGCGGTTGATCACCGAGGGGATGCCGTCGGGGGTGGGGAAAGCGCCTGCCAAGGCATTGATCTCGACGATGCGGCCCCAGCGCTGGCGCCGCATGTGCGGCACCACCGCCTGCACGAAGCGGAAATGCCCCATCTGCAGGATATTGGCGTGCTCGAGGATCTGCTCGGGCGTGAGGGTGTCGAGGTTGCCCCCGCGCCCCTGTCCCGCGTTGTTGACCAGAACATCGACGCCGCCCCAGGCGTCGGCCGCTTCGGCGACGAAGGCTTGCACGCCGGCGCTGTCGGTGACGTCGACTTCGCGCGCGATGACCCAGTGCGCGCCGCCCGCCAGCTCGCGCGCGGCGGACAGTTCGCGCGCGGCGCTCTGCAGCGCTTCGCCGCCGCGCGCGCAGATGGCGACCCGCGCGCCCTCCGCTGCAAAGGCGCGCGCGATGGCCAGGCCGATGCCGCGCGAGGCGCCGGTGACGATCACCCGCTTGCCGCTCAGGTCGATGTGCATGTTTGTCTCCTCCTGTAATAGGTACCGCTCGTATGCGGCGGCCGGTTCTGTGCCGGTCCTGCCGCCCTTGCCTGGCTACATGCGCTCGATGATGGTCGCCGTGCCCATGCCGCCGGCGCAGCAGATCGCCTGCAGGCCGTAGCGCGCACCTCGCCGCTCCAGTTCATGCAGCAGCGAAGTCATGATGCGTGCGCCGCTCGCTCCCAGCGGATGACCGAGGGCGATCGCGCCGCCATTCACGTTCAGGCGCTCCTGCGGCACGCCCAGCTCCTTCGCCCACATCAGGGGTACCGAGGCGAACGCCTCATTCACCTCGAACAGGTCGATGTCGCCCAGCTCCAGGCCGCTCATTTCCAGCACCTTGCGCGTGGCCGCCACGGGGCCGGTCAGCATCAGGGTGGGGTCGGAACCGACCGTGGTGAAAGCGCGGATGCGCGCACGCGGCTTGACGCCGAGACGGCTGACGGCCGCACCCGACATCAGCAGCAGCACGGCAGCGCCATCCGAAATCTGCGACGAATTTCCCGCGCTCAGCTTGCCGGCTTGGCGGAAGCTGGTCTTCAAGGTCCCCAGCTTTTCCGCGTTCGTGCCCGGACGGATGGTTTCGTCGACCGCCAGCAGCTCGGGCACCGGTTCCGCATACCCGCGCTCCATCAGCGCGGTGACCGGCACCGGGGCGATTTCGCGCGCGAACCAGCCGGCCTGCGAGGCGGCCGCCGCGCGCCGGTGGCTTTCGACGGCGTAGGCGTCGAGCTGTTCGCGGCTCAGTTCCCACTTGTCGGCCACGCGCTCGGCGGCCTCGCCCTGGCTGGTCAGCTCCCAATGGTCGGAGGCCATCCAGCCGAAGGCTTCGCCATAAATCTCGCGGTTGCCGCCCATGCGCACGCGGCTCATGTTCTCGGCGCCGCCGGCCACGACCACCTGGGCGGCGCCGGAGGCGATCATGCCGGCCGCCAGGTGTACCGCCACTTCGCCCGAGCCGCATTTGCGGTCGATCGCGAGACCTGGAATTGACGCCGGCCAGCCGGCGCCGAGCAAGGCGGTGCGCGCAATGTTGGCGGACTGCTCGCCCACTTGCGTGACGCAGCCGAAGATGACGTCATCCACCTCGCCGGGCTCGATGCCGGCGCGGCGCACAATCTCGCCGAGCAAGTGCGCGCCCAGGTGGTCGGCGCGTACGCCGGCAAGGCTGCCCTTGTATTTGCCGATGGGCGTGCGCACCGCCTCGACGATGTAGATGTCTTTCATAGGTTGCTCGCCTTCAGCCCCGAACCGGCCACGCGCTGGCCAGCCGCGTCGTACTGGTAGACGCCATGCCCGGTCTTGCGTCCGTGGCGACCCGCCGCCACCATCTTGATGATCAGCGGACAAGGGCGGAATTTCTCGCCGAGCGTCGAATGCAGATAGCGCAGCACCGACAGGCGCGTGTCCCAGCCGGTCAGGTCGCCCAGTTCGAGCGGTCCCATCGGGTGGTTGAAACCCATGCGCAGCGCGGTGTCGATGTCCTCGGCGCTGGCGGTCCCTTCCTGCAGCATCCACATCGCCTCGTTGCCTAGCATGGCCGACATGCGGCTGGTGGTCAGGCCCGGGGATTCGTTGACGAGGATCGAGGTCTTGCCGATGGCGTCCACCCAGCTGCGGCTGCGCGCGACGGTCGCCTCGTCGGTGGCGATGCCGAGCACCAGTTCGACCAGCTTCATCTTGTGCACCGGATTAAAGAAGTGCATGCCGATCAGACGTTCCGGGTGCGGCACCGATGCCGCGATTTCGGTCACCGACAGCGCCGAGGTGTTGGTGGCAAGCAGCGCGCCGTCCGCCAGCAGCGGCGCGGCTTCGGCCAGGATCGCCTTTTTCAGCGCCAGGTTCTCGGACACGGTTTCGACCAGCAGGCTGGCGCCGGCCGCGCCTTCGGCCAGCGCGGTATGCACCGTGAGCCGCGCCTTTGCCGCCTGGGCCGCTTCCGGCGCCAGCTTGCCGAGCCTGACGCCGCCGTCGAGAATGGCGTGGATGCCGTGCAGCGCCTTGTCCAGCGCCTGGCCATTGCTGTCGACCAGGCGGGTCGTGAAACCGCTGGCGGCAAACGCGTGCGCGATGCCGGTGCCCATCAGGCCGGCGCCCACGACGACGACCACACCCGCTACTTCGTTTTTGTCGCTCATTGTTATAGTCTCCTCAAGCGCCGGGCTTCGGCCCGACTACGTTGCTGATGGTGCCGATGCCTTCGACAGTCGCTTCGACCAGGTCGCCCGGGTTCAGGTACAGGCCGGTGCCCTGGCCGACACCCGCCGGAGAACCGGTGAACATGATGTCGCCGGCGGCAAAACTCGAACGCTGTTCAACGAAGCGCAGCAGCTGGGCCACGTCCCAGGTCATTTCGGCGGTCGTGCTGTCCTGCCGGGTCTGGCCATTGACCTTCAGCGTCAGGCGCAGCTGCGGGCTGCCGGCCGGGAATTCGTCGCGGGTGACGATCCAGGGGCCGACGCCGGTGCTGCGGTCCTGGCTCTTGGCCGCGAACAGGTCCATGCCGATGCCGGCCGGGCCGCTGCGCTGCAGGTCGCGCGCCGACACGTCGTTACCGACCGTGTAGCCGAGCACCGCCGCCAGCGGGTTTTCCAAATCAACCGGCGCATCGCCGAGCACGACGACGAGTTCGACTTCGTGGTCGAGTTCACTGGTCAGCGGCGGATAGCGGATCGGATCGTTCGCGCCGATCAGCGCACCGTAGGCCTTCAGGAAAGCGATCGGCTGGGAAGGCGACTTCAGGCCGAAGTCGCCGGCCAGGTGCTTGGCATAATTGGCGCCGGCAACTACCACGCGGTTGACCGGTTCCACCGGCGCCAGCAGGCGTACGCCGGCCAACTGGCGCGCCGTGCCACGCAGCGGCAATGCCGCCTGCCCTTCCACGGTGCGGCCCGCCGCGATCGCACGCGTAAGCGCCGGTCCCCAGTCGGCAAAGACGCCGCCGATTTCGCGCAGCGTTCCGGCTTCGCTGTCGACCAGCGCCCAGAATGGCGTCCCGCCGTCGGTGCAGCGCGCGATCTTCATGCCGCGATCGCCGCCGGTTTCGCCACCTCGACCAGGGTCGCCGGGTCGATGCGCAGCAGTTCGCACGCGTTCTTCCAGCGAATTTTCTGCAGGTCCTCGTCCGACAGGCGCAGGCCGTCGGTCAGGTCATGGCGCACCGCGTCGCTGCCGCCGAAGTTCGAACCGTAGACCACACGGTCGGCGCCGATGACTTCGATCATGGCCTGGCGCATCGGCAGCTCGTGCAGTTCGACGTCGAAGGTGAAGTTCTTCATGTACTCGAGCACCGGCTTCTTGTTGTGCGAGACGTCCAGGTTCGGATTGGTCTGCGCCAGGCGGCCGAGCTGGTAGGGGACGAAGCCGCCGCCGTGCGTGATGTAGATCTTCAGGTTCGGGAAACGGTCGAGCACACCGCCGTTGATGATGTTCCAGAAGCACTTGGTCTCGTCGTAGTTCATGCCGACGATGGCGGTGGTCTCGTAGCGGTCGGTGTTGGCTTGCTCGCCCCAGGTCACCGACTGGTTATAGCCGTGCACGAACATCGGCAGGTCGACGTCGCACAGGGCTTCCCAGACCGGATCCATCTCGGGCGAATCGAACTCGAGGCCGCCGAAGTTGGCGCCGCCCGCCACCAGGCCCTTGGCGCCGAGGGTGGTGCAGGCGCGGCGGATTTCCTTGGCCGCCTCGGTCGGCACGTTGAGCGGCGCATGGGCCCAGGCCATCAGGCGGTTCGGTGCGGCAGCGCAGTACTCCGCCATCACGTCGTTGACCTTCTGCGCGAAGGGCACGCCGAACTCCGGCTCGGCCCAGTACATGTAGCAGTGCGAGGGTACCGACACCACTTGCGCGCTCTGTCCCGCGGCATCCATGCCGGCCAGCCGGGTCTTCGGATCGGCCCAGCGTTCCAGGTACTGGTTGATGTCGAGGTCCTTGCCCTCGGCCTTGGCCTTCTTCAGCGCGGCCTTGCGTTCCGGCGAACCGAGCGAGAGGATCCAGTGGCCGACGCGCAGCTTGATGTCGCCGTCCGGGCGCTTTTCGAAGAAGGGTCCCCAGTGCGGGTGCTGGTCGTAGTAATCGGGATGCGGCGCGTGGGCGTGAAGGTCGATGAGCATGGGGTGTCTCCCTGTGACGATTGGTTATCCCGACGCTGGGGCGCCATCGGCCGGACACATCGGACGGCCATACAGCCTGTCCACACGCTTCATGTCTCCATCCGGCGCACTCGGTCGGTGCTTTTACATCAGGGCCCATCATGCCAAAGATAGACAGATTTGGCAATTCTGTTTAACTTTTATTTTTGCGGCGTGTTTTCCAGCATGGCGCGCGCCTCGCAATCGACGATCGAGTACAGGAAGGTCACGATGCGCTGCACGCCGTCCTGCGGACGCTCCTGCGGCACCACCAGCTCGCTCAGCACGCAGCGGATCATCAGCTCGCAGACCAGTTCGCGGTCGATGCGGATGCCAAGGCGCGCGTCCCAGGCGTCGAACACGCTGCGCATCAGCTCCTCGATGCGCACCAGGGATTCGTTGAACAGCCGCCCGAACAGGCGCAAGGTGTATTCGGGCGCCGCGCCCAGCAGCAGCCGCGCCTGCCCGTGCGCGGCGTAGTTGTCGAGGTA
>NZ_JBHSMS010000013.1:0-44029 GCF_042656795.1 Massilia jejuensis
CCGGCGCCGGCGGCGCCGTCGATGCAGGCCACGGTCGATGTCGCCGAGCGCAGCGCTCCCGTCGAGCCCGTGCAAGCGCCGGCGCCGGACCAGGTGCAAGCGGCGCAGGAACAGGCGGCCGAGCAGGAACGCGAACTCGAACGCATCGTGCTGGAGCGGGACAGGCAGGATGCGCAGCGGCTGCAGCAGGCGCAGTCGGCGGCGCAGGCGCAGGAGGAAGCTGCACGAGCAGCGCAGCGCGACCTGGAAGCGGCGCGCGAAGCCGCCCGCGCCGAGCAGCTGGCCAGGCTCGACGCGGCGCGCCTGGAAACGGAGCGCCGCGACGCCGAACAGGACGCCGCCCGCAAGGAACAGGAACGGCTGGCCGCCGCCAGGGCCGATGCCGAGCGCACGGAAGCGGCGCGCCAGGAACAGGCAGCGCAGACGCAGCGCGAGGCCGCGCGCCAGGAACAGGCGCGGCAGGACGCCGAGCGGCAGGAAGTGGCACGGCAGGAGCAGGCGCGGCAGGAAGCGGCGCGCCAGGAAGCGGCACGCCAGGAAGCGGCACGCCAGGAACAAGCCCGGGCCGACGCGGCGCGCATGGCGCAAGCGGAAGCCGATGCCGCGCGCACGGAGCAGGCGCGGCAGGATCAGGCGCGCCAGGAAGCCGCACGCCGCGACGCAGCCGACAGGGAAACCGCGCGCCAGGAAGCGCTCCGCCAGGAAGCCGCGGGCCAGGAAGCGGCACGGCAGGAAGCGGCGCGGCAGGAAGCGGCACGGCAGGAAGCGGCGCGGCAGGAAGCGGAGCGGCAGGCCCGGGCCAGCCAGGAACAGGCCCAGCGCGAGCGCGCCGCGCAGGAAGCGCAGCGCGAGGAGCGGCTGCGCGCGATCGGCAAGCAGCTCGACCAGGAAGCCGCCCAGCGCGACGCGGCGGCGTCGACCCCCACCACCAGCAGCCTGCGCCGCGGCTGGATGTTCGGGCGCGCCGACGCGAATGCCGACCTGGTGCACTATGCGCAGGCGATGAGCCGCAAGATCGAATTGAACATGACGCTCGACCTGCTGCGCGACATCGTCAAGCAGCGCCACACCCAGCCGGTCGTGACGCTGGCGATTCGCGCCGACGGCTCGGTGGAGAAAGTGACCTTCGTGGTGTCGAGCGGCGTGCCGGCAATCGACGAAGCGATCCGCCAGGTGGTGGCGAGCCAGGCGCCGTATGGCCCGTTCCCGCCGGCCCTGGCGCGTCAGTACGATGTGATCGAAATCCGCCGCACCTGGATTTTCGACGTCGCGATCCGCCTCGAGTGAGCCGGATCGGGGCCGCTTACCCCACCAGGTTGATCGCCCGTCCCGCTGCCCACGCTTCGATATTGTCCACCAACATGTCGGCCAGCGTCTGCATCGCCCCGGCACTGGCCCAGGCCACGTGCGGTGTCAGGATGAAATTCGGCAGCCGCAATCCCAGTAAGGGATTGTCCTGGTCCGGCGGCTCCTTGCTCAGCACGTCGAAACCGGCGCCGCCGATCGTGCGCCGCATCAGGGCCTCGGCCAGCGCATCCTCGTCGACCAGCCCGCCGCGCGCGGTGTTGATCAGCAGGCCGGTCGGCTTCATCAGCCCCAGTTCGCGCGCGCCGATCATGTGGCGCGTGGCCTCGTTGAGCGGCAGGTGCAGGCTGATGACGTCGGAGGTGGCCAGCAATTCGTCCAGTTCCAGCTGCGCCACGCCCGGCTCGGTCACGGGCGAGCGCGAGGTCGTGGCGATGCGCATGCCGAAGGCCTGGCCGATCTGCGCCACGCGCCGCCCCAGCGCGCCGTAGCCGACGATGCCGAGCTGGCTGCCGGCCAGGTCGCCGATCGGGTGGTCGAGCAGGCAGAAGCGGCTCGAATGCTCCCAGCGGCCCGCCTCGACGTCGGTGACATAGGCGCGCAGGTTGCGGCGCAGCGCCAGCATCAGGGTGAAGCAGTGCTCGGGCACCGAGACGCCCGAATAATCGCGGATGTTGGCCACCGCGATGCCGCGCGCGCGGCAGGCGGCGAGGTCGACGTTGTCGGTGCCGGTGGCGGCGACGGCCACCATGCGCAGCTGCGGCAGCTGGTCGAGCGCTTCGGCGCGCAGCGGCACCTTGTTGGTGATGGCAACGGTGGCGCCTTGCAGGCGCTCGGCGACCTGGTCGGCGGCGGTGGCGGGATAGTCCTGCCAGTCGTGCGCGAAACCGGGATGGCGGACCGTGGCCAGCAGGCTGTCGCGGTCGAGGAAGACGATCTTGTGCATGGCGCGCTCCAGGATAGGGTGCGCATATTGTAGAGCATGCGCCTGGTGTAGGGAAAAAATCGGCTTGCCGACAGCGCGGCAGGCAGTCGCCCGACAGTCTTACCCGCCGAGGGTAGAGCATGCGCCGCCATCGGGCGCGCGTCCACCGAAAAGCGGCGCGAAAAAAGACAGGGCGAACCCTGTCTTTTTCGGGCGATGGTGGGGCTCGAGCGGCCTGTCGTTATTTTGTGGTGGTGCTGGTGGTGCTGGTCGTGCTCATGTGGGCGCTGTGGGCGGTGTCCGCCTTGTGATCGGCTTTCGCCGCGGCGGCGTCGGCCTTGGCTTCCGCCTTTTTCTTGCTCGCTTTCTTCACGGCCTTGGCCTTGTCTTTCGCAGCGTCCGCCTTGGCGCCGGCGACGTCGGCCTTCGCCTCGGCCGCAGCCTTTTCAACCTTGGCATCGGCCTTTGCAACTTCCTTCGCTTCCTTGGCTTGCGCCTTGGCTGCCGGGTCGGTCGTCTGGGTGGCGGTGCTCTGCGCAAACGCCGAGGTGGCGAACAGGCCGGCAATCAGGGTAGCGACGATTTTGCTCATGGTCATTCCTTCAGGAAAAGGGGAAAGGGTGGAAGCCGATGGCCGCGACGGCCATGCTTTCCGGTGCTGCTGTGGTCCTTAACGCGGGCCGCGGCGGCGACGTTGACACGAATTACATCAGCTTACAAACCTGCGTCCCGCCCATCGCGAGCGCGACCGTTAGCTGCCGTACAGTGTGTACGCCGCCTGCTGCCTACACTGGCGCTACCGGAAAAACGCAGGAGTCCCGCCATGCCCGACGCCCTCAAGCTCTACCGATCCAAACGCGATTTTTCGATCACCTCGGAGCCGGCCGAAGGCGGCCGGCCGGGGAAGGACGCGCTCACCTTCGTCATCCAGAAACACTGGGCCAGCCGCCTTCACTACGATTTCCGCTTGGAGCTCGACGGCACCATGAAAAGCTGGGCCGTTCCGAAAGGCCCGAGCTACGACAGCCACGACAAGCGCATGGCCGTGCACGTCGAGGACCACCCGCTCTCGTATGCCGATTTCGAGGGCACGATTCCCGAGAAGCAGTATGGCGCGGGCAAGGTCATCATTTGGGACAAAGGTAGCTGGCAGCCGGACGGCGATCCGCACGAAGGCTATGCCAAGGGCAACCTGAAATTTGAACTGCACGGTCACAAGATGCATGGCCGCTGGGTGCTGGTGCGCATGAAGGGCCGCGGCGACAAGCAGGAACCTTGGCTCCTGATCAAGGAAAAAGACGAGTTTACGCGCCCGGCCGAGGAATTCTCGGTGGTCGACGAGATGCCCGACAGCGTCAAGTCGCTGCCGATGCCGGGCACGCGCGCCCGGCTGCCGGCCAAGGTGAAGGCGGACCCGGCTCCGGCCGCAAAGAAGGGCCGCGCCACCAAGGCGCGCGCGGACGCTGCCGCGGCCAAGGCCGCGGACCAGGCGCGCGAGGCCGGCCCGCCCGAGGGCGCCGTCGAGGCGCCGCTGCCGAAGCAATGCGCGCCCGAGCTGGCCACCCTGGTCGACAGCCCCCCGGCCCGTCCGGAAGAATGGGTGTTCGAGGTCAAGTTCGACGGCTACCGCATGCTCACGCGCATCGAAAACGGCGAGGTGCGTTTGATTACCCGCAACGACAACGACTGGACCGACAAGCTGGAGCCGCTGCGGCGGGAAATCGCCCGCATGGGCTTGCCCGACGGCTGGTACGACGGCGAGATCGTCGTCCACGACGCCCAGGGACGGCCGAACTTCGGTCTGCTGCAGCTGGCCTTCGACGGCACCAATGGCGTCGACATCGTCTATTTCCTGTTCGACGCTCCCTACCTCGGCGGCCATGATGTGCGTAAGGTGGCCCTGGTCGACCGGCGCGCGCTGCTGGAAGCGGCGCTGGCCGCAGCCAAGCCTTCCGACAAGGTGCGCTTCTCCGCCGAGTTCGGCACCGACCCGGAAGGCCTGGTGGCGGCCGCCTGCAAGATCGGCCTGGAGGGGGTGATCGGCAAGCGCCGCGATTCGCATTACGTGTCGCGCCGCTCGCCCGACTGGATCAAGCTCAAGTGCGGCCAGCGCCAGGAATTCGTGATCGCCGGGTATACCGACCCGAAGGGCGCCCGCAGCGGCATCGGTTCGCTGCTGCTGGGTACCTACGACCAGGACGGCGTGCTGCGCTACGCCGGCAACGTCGGCAGCGGCTTCAATGCCGAGAGCCTGCGCGACATCACCGCCAGGCTCAAAGCCCTCGATACCGACCTCAGTCCATTCCCGCCGCGCACGGTTCCCGGGCGCAAGCACCATTGGGTGAAACCGGAACTGATCGCCGAAGTAAGCTTTTCGGAGTGGACCAGTGCCGGCGCGGTACGCCATCCGGTATTCCAGGGCTTGCGCACCGACAAACCAGCGCAAGGCATCACGCGCGAACTGCCCACCCCGATACAGGAGGTCGACATGCCAGAAGACAAGCGGGCGCCAGCGCCGGAACCCGTGGCGGTGCAGGGCGAATTGCCCGCCACGCTGAAGGTCACGAACGGCGAGCGCGTCGTCGACGAGCGCAGCGGCGCCACCAAGATGGACCTGGTGCGCTATTACGCCCTCGTGGGCGACCTGATGATGGAACACCTGAAGGGGCGCCCGGTTTCGCTGGTGCGCGCGCCCGCCGGCATCCGGGGCGAGCTGGTATTCCAGAAGCATGCCGACATCAAGAAGCTGCCCGGCATCAAGCACATGGACCAGGCGCTCGACCCCGAGCATCCGCCCATGCTGGAGATCAGCAATGTCACCGGCATCCTGTCGGCCGCGCAATGGAACGCGGTCGAGTTCCATACCCAGAACGCGACAGGCAAGGCTTACGACAAGCCCGACCGCATGGTGTTCGACCTCGACCCGGGCGAGGGCGTGGAATGGGCGGCGATGCAGGAAGCGGGACTGCTGATGCACGCCTTCCTCGACGAACTCGGCTTGCCGAATTTCCTCAAGACGAGCGGCGGCAAGGGCTTGCACGTGGTGGTGCCGATCAAGGGCGGCAAGGATTGGGACACCGTGAAGGACTTTTCGCAGGCGATCGTGCAGCACCTCGCCAAGACCTTGCCCGAGCGTTTTTCGGCCAAGAGCGGCCCGAAGAACCGGGTCGGCAAGATCTTCATCGACTACCTGCGTAACGGCCAGGGTGCGACCACCGTCTGCGCCTGGTCGGCGCGCGCGCGGCCGGGCCTGGGTATCTCGGTGCCGCTGGCCTGGGACGAACTGGCAAGGCTGGAGGCGAGCGATTACTGGAACGTCAAGAACGCGCACACGCGCCTGGACCAGGGAAACCATCCCTGGGATGGGTATGCGAAGGCGGCCAGGACGCTGACGGCGGCGATGAAGCAGCTGGGGTTCAAGGCCTGAGCGCAGATTGCCGCGCTGTCCCATCCGGGCAGGCGCGGGAATCCGCCCCGCAACGCGACGACAGGCGGCAGTCGCCCGCCCGACGGCACGCGATTGCGAACCGGCTTGCACGAAAAAATGCGGACCAGGCAGTGCGCTATGCACCGGCCTGGCCCGCGGTGTTGCCCGGGCCGACCGCGCGCGGCCGGCCGTCACATCACATCAATAGCGGCGCGTGCCGGTGGTGCCGTTATAGGTCGGTTTGTTCATCTTGGCCTGGATTTTTTTCCAGATGAAGCCTGCGATTGCCATCATGATCATCTTGCGCATGAAAATCTCCTTGTGGGTGGACGGCGGGATGCCATCCGGTTGATATGTCTTTCCTGCATTGCCGGGTGCTGCTTCAGCCCGACGATTCGTTTTTGAAGATACCGCGTACATTCATCGCCATCAGCGCCACCTGCAGCGCGATCAGGGCCCAGGCCTCGTCGTGCACGCCCCAGACGATCCACAGGATGTTGCTGAAGATAAAGGCCCAGAAACCGAAGATACGCTTGCCGGCCTGTTTCGAGCCGACCATGAAGGCGGCGTACAAACTGACCGCCATCGCGGGCCACTGGAGAAAGTCGAGAAATTCCTCCATGCTTCAAGCCGCCTTCTTGCGGCGCGCGGGCGCCGGCGCGGCGGCCTTGGCCGTCTTCGGCGCCGGCCTGGCGGCGGCCTTGCCCGCCGTGGCGCGCTTCTTGGGGACTGCGCTGGCGGCAAGCTTGTCGCGGCTGGCGCCGGCCGTCTTGCGCGCGCGCGGCGCCGCTTCCTCGTCCGCGTCCGCGGCGGCCGGCCTGGGCGCGCGCTTCGGTGGCGGCGGTTCGTCGTCGTCGTCCCCGTCGGCGGACGCGGTCTTGCCCGGCTTCTTGCCCAGGCTGGCCTGGAGCAGCGAGACCAGGTCGACGACATTGGTCGGCCTGGCCGGTTTTTCGTCCTTGTCCGGCATCGTGATGGTCTTGGTCTGCTTGGCCTTGATCTTCTTGTCGATCAGGGCCATGACGTCCTCGCGGTAGGTGTCGTGGTACTGCTCCGGCTCCCATTGCTCGCTCATGCCCTCGACCAGGGCCATCGCCATCTTCAACTCCTTGTCGCTGAGCGCATTCCTGGCGTTCCTGGCCGGGATCTTGAGGTCGGCCGGGTCGCGGATCTCGTCGGGATAGCGCAGGGTGGTCATGACGATGGCGTTGCCCAGGCAGTGCAGCGCCGCCAGGTGCTGCTTGACGCGGATGACGACGTTGGCGATGCCGATCTTGCCCGCTTTTTTCAGCGTGTCGCGCAGCAGCGCGTACACCTTGTCGCCGCCCTTGCCGGGCGCGAGGTAATAGGGCTGGTCGTAGTAGATCAGCGGCACGTCCCCGGCGTCGACGAAGGCGAGGATGTCGATGGTCTGGGTCGCTTCCGGGTTGGCGCGGCGCAGGTCTTCGTCCGACAGCACGACGTATTCGCCGTCGGCGTACTCGTAGCCCTTGATGATGTCGTCCCAGCCGACTTCCTGGCCGGTGTTCTTGTTGTAGCGCTTGAACCCGATCGGAGAAAAATCGCGGCGGTCGAGCATGTTCAGGTCGAGCGCGTGGTTGCTCGTCGCCGGATACATCTCGACCGGGATGTGCACCAGCCCGAAGCTGATCGCGCCCTTCCACAAGCTGCGTGCCATGAAATTCTCCCTGTGCGTTAAGGTGCGGTCATTCGCCGACGCTGCCGGTCACCGGCAACACGATGCCGGTGATATAGCTCGAGCAGGCGTTCGAGGCGAGGAACACATAGGCCGGCGACAGCTCTTCCGGCTGGGCCGCGCGCCCGTAGGTGGTGCTCTCGCCGAAGTGGACGATCTTGTCCGGAGACTGGTCGGCGGGGTTGAGCGGCGTCCAGACCGGGCCCGGGGCCACGCAGTTGACGCGGATGCCCTTGTCCAGCAGGTTGGCCGCGAGCGACATGGTGAAGGCGTGGATCGCGCCCTTCGTGCTCGAATAGTCGAGCAGCATCCCGGAGCCCTTCAGGCCTGTCACGGAACCGGTATTGATGATGGACGCGCCGCGCTGCATGTAGGGCAGGGCGGCCTTGGCCATGTGGAAGTAGCCGTAGATATTCGTGCGCATCGTTTCGTCGAAGCGCTCTTCGGTGATGTCGAGCAGCGAGGCGGCGTGCATCTGGAACGCGGCGTTATTGACCAGCACGTCCAGGCGTCCCCACTGCGCGACGACGGCGTCGACCGCCTGCTGGCAGAAGTCCATGTCCTTGACGTCGCCGGCGATCGTCACGCAGCGGCGGCCCTCGGCTTCGATGCAGCGCTGGGTCTCGGCGGCATCTTCGTGTTCGTTCAGGTAGAGGATGGCAACGTCGGCGCCTTCGCGGGCGAACAGCACGGCGACGGCGCGCCCGATGCCCGAGTCGCCGCCGGTGACGATTGCCACCTGTGCCTCGAGCTTGCCGCTGCCCTTGTAGCCCTCGGCCATGAAGCGCGGCTTGAGCTCCATCTGCGCCTCCAGCCCCGGCTTGGCCAGGTGCTGCGCCGGCATCGGCGGCACCGGCTGGCGGGCGCCGATCTGCACCGGCTTTTCGCCTGCGTCGGGTGAACTGCTGGCGTCGAGCTGCTCCTGGCGGTTCTGGATCGCTTTCTGGTGGTTCGCTACATCGTCCTGGTTGGCCATCGCGCGCGTCCTTTCCTCTGCATGTTCTTGACCCCGCCAGTATCGGATGCGCGACAGGGCGCGACGGTGCGCTCCCACACACAGAACGGCACTTCGCCTGTCGCGGGGCGGCCGTTTATGTCAAAATCGCCATCGTTGTGCATTCAAAATGCATGTCAAGGAGAAAATCATGCCCCAGCAGGCCGCGCCGCCCGGTCCCACCACCGGGTTGTTCGTCAACCCGGCAGCCGCGCGCCGCGCCGGCTTCGAGGCCGTGTGCGGCGACCAGTTCGCGCGCCTGGATCTGGCCGACAGTGCCGAGGCCGCGCTGGCCACGCCGGATCTGCCCGGCGTCGGCCTGCTGGTCATCGACCTCGACCGTTTCGATCCGGAGCTCGACCATGCCGGACTGGCGCGCCTGGTGGCGGCGCGCGCCGGCGCCCCGACCTTCGTGCTGTGCCCCTTCGCCAATGCGCGCTGGCTGCCGGCCCTGATGGCCTGCGGCCCGGTCGAGTATGCGATCGCCCCGCTCGACGGCGAAGCGCTGCGCGCCGCGCTGGCCGCACGCCTGGCGGCAGGACCGACGCCGCTTGCCGCGCCCAGTCCGCGCGAACGGGCGCTCGACGGCTTGCAGGCGCTGCGCGCGCGGGTGCGCGCAGCGCTCGGCGAAGGCGAGGAACTGGCGGCGCTGGCCGAGCGCCTGTGCCAGGCCCTGTGCGGCTGGCCGGGCGTGGCGCATGCGGCACTGTTCTACCTGCAGCCGGGCGGCGACCTGCAGCTGCAGGCCCAGCATGGCGAGCGCAATCTCAACCTGGCCAAGGTGCTGGGACGTGCCGACCGCCTCTTGCAGTCGCCCCTGCGGCATGCCTTCCCGGGCCTGCTGGCGGCGGCCGCGAACACGATCGTGCTGCTCGACGACCTCGACAAATCGGGAGAACCCCGGCTGGCCGACGCCTTGCGCGGGCATGGCATCAAGCTGGTGCTGGCGCTGCCGATTCCGTCGGGCGGCCCCGGAACCGCGCGCGGTTCGCTCTGCCTGCTGTTGCGCGAAGCCCGCCTGTTTTCGCGCGACGAACTCGACGCCCTGGCGGAAATCGCCGACCTGGCCGCGGTCGCCCTGCGCATCGCCGACATGAACCGCGAGGGCGAAGCGATGCTGGTGCGCGTCACCCACCTGTCGACGCTCGACGCGCTGACCGGCATCGCCAACCGGCGCCAAGGCGAACGCCTGCTCGAAGGCGAGATCAAGCGCGCGCGCCGCTATAAGGTCCCGATGGCGCTGATCGCCTTCGACATCGACCGCTTCAAGGACGTCAACGACCGCTACGGCCATCCGGTCGGCGACCTGGTGCTGCGCGCCGTGGCCGACGCCGCCCGCAAGCTGGTGCGCGCTAGCGACGTGCTGGTCCGGTCGGGCGGCGAGGAATTCCAGGTAATCGCGCCGCACACCAGCGCCATCGACGGCCTCAAGATGGCCGAGAAGCTGCGCTCGGCGATCGAAGTCACGGCCATGCCGGGCGTCGACCGGGTCACCGTCAGCCTGGGCGTGGCGCAGCTGGGCGAGCACGAGAGTGCCGATTCGCTGACGGTGCGGGTGAACGCGGCGCTGGCGCGGGCCAAGCGGGCGGGGCGCAACTGCGTGGAATTGGCGATGGGCTGAGCCCGGCACCGGGCCCGGCAGGAAACGGGTCGTTGCCGACGCAACGCGTACGCCTGTACGGCTGTGCGCCCGTGCACGGGACACGCACCGCGACCGCCGCCAGCAGCATTGCCCGCGATCGCCCACCCGGCATGCTACTCTTGCCCTTTTGAAACGGACTAGCAATGCTGCACTGGTTGAGGCACTACCGGCGCGCCATGCTGCCCGGCGACATCAGCGCCGGCGTGGTGGTGGCGATGATGATGATCCCGCAAGGCATGGCCTACGCCCTGGTGGCCGGCTTGCCGCCCGTGGCCGGGATCTACGCCAGCATCGTCCCGCCCGTCCTGTATGCCTTGTTCGGCACCAGCCGTACCCAGTCGGTCGGGCCGATGGCGATCGTCTCGCTGATGACCGCGTCCAGCCTGGCGCCGCTGGCCGCCGCGGGCACGCCCCTGTACGCCACCCTGGCCGCCCAGCTCGCTTTGCTGTCGGGCCTGGTGCTGCTGGCCTGCGGCATGCTGCGCATCGGTTTCATCGCCAACTTTTTTTCGCGCCCCGTGATGAGCGGCTTCACCATCGGCTCCTCGATCGTGATCGCGCTCGGCCAGTTGCCGGCGCTGCTGGGCGCGTCCTTGCCGGCGCTGCACTTGCCCAGCGCCATCCTCGGCCTCGGTTCCCTCGTGATCCTGCTGGCCGCGCGCAGCCTGCTTGCACCCCAGCTGCGCCGCATCGGCGTCGGTAGCGTCGTGGCCGATATCGGCGCCAAGCTGGTGCCGATGGCGGTGGTGCTGGGCGCGACGGTGCTGGTGCCCGTGCTCGGCCTGGAAGGGCTCGGCGTGCGTACCACGGGCACGGTGCCGGCCGGGCTGCCGGTCTTTCACCTGGCGGCCTCGTTCGGCCACTGGCAGCCGCTGCTGCAGCCGGCCTTGCTGATCGGCTTCATGATTTTCCTGATCAGCATGTCCGGCGCCCAGACCCTGGCCCTCAAGCGCGCCGAAAAGCTGCACAGCAATTACGAACTGATCGGCCTGGGCGCGGCCAACGTCGGCAGCGCACTGTCGGGCGGCTTTCCGGTCACCGGCAGCATCTCGCGCTCGGCCGTGAACTTCGCGGCC
This sequence comes from Massilia jejuensis, assembly GCF_042656795.1. Classification (NCBI taxonomy): domain Bacteria; kingdom Pseudomonadati; phylum Pseudomonadota; class Betaproteobacteria; order Burkholderiales; family Oxalobacteraceae; genus Massilia; species Massilia jejuensis. The sequence continues at coordinate 11,066 of NZ_JBHSMS010000013.1, forward strand.
GGCGCCAACACCCAGCTCGCCAGCCTGATCACCGCCGCCTTGCTGGCCCTGGCCCTGGTCGCCCCGACCGGCTGGCTGGCGCTGCTGCCGCTGCCGGCCCTGGCCGCCACCATCATCGTGGCCGTGCTCGGCATGCTCGACACGACGACCTTGCGCACCGCCTGGCGCTACGACCGGGTCGACGCCGCCGCGCTGCTGGCGACCGCCGCCGGCGTGCTGGCGCTGGGGGTGGAAGCGGGCGTCGTGGTCGGCGTCGCGCTCTCGATGGGTGCGCTGATCTGGCGCGCCAGCCGCCCGCACATCGCGGTGCTGGGACGCATCCCGGGCACCGAGCACTTTCGCAACGTCGAACGCTACAGCGCCGAGACGGCCGCCGGACTGCTGCTGCTGCGCGTCGATGCCGGACTGTTCTTCGGCAACGTCGAGGCGGTGAACGAACGCATCGAGGACGAACTGGCGGCGCGTCCGGACACGCGCCACCTGGTGCTGGTGCTGTCGGCGGTGAATGCGATCGATACCTCGGCGCTGTTCGCCCTTGCCGAACTCAACACCATGCTGCGCACGCGCGGCATCGGCCTGCACCTGGCCGAGGTGAAGGGGCCGGTCCTGGACCGCCTGAAGCAGAGCGCACTGCTGGACGAGCTGAACGGGAAACTGTTCCTGAGCACGGCGATGGCCTGGGATGCCCTGTCGCCAAACGCGCGCACGCACTGAAGCATGCGCGGCGGTGCGCCCGGCGCGTGCCCGCTGCGGGGGACCGGTTGCGGTGCGGACTGCACCGTGACGGTGCGGCGGGTCCCCGCAGCGGCCCGAAAGACAGGCATGAATCCTGCTCAGTGCACCGTATTCATCGACGACACACCGGGAGGACAAGAAATGCAGGCAACAAGGCTCGATGGCGCCGACGCCCGGACCCACGCGGCGCAACTGCGCGCATTGCTGCTCGACGCGGTCGCCCATGGCGCATCGGTCGGTTTCGTCATGCCGCTCGCGGACAGCATGGCCGACGCCTATTGGCGCGGCGTCGCTGAAGCGGTCGAGGCCGGCTCGCGCATCTTGCTGGCGCTCTGGCGCGGGCAGGTCCTGGTCGGGACGGTGCAGCTCGACCTGTGCATGAAGCCCAACGGCGGCAACCGCGCCGAAGTGCAAAAGCTGCTCGTGCACAGTGACGCGCGTCGCGGCGGCGTGGCGACGCGCCTCATGGCGGCGGCCGAAACGCAGGCGCTGGCGCTGCGGCGCGGTCTGCTGTTTCTCGATACGGAAGCGGGCTCGGACGCCGAGTCGCTGTACGCGCGCCTTGGCTACACGCGGGTAGGCGAACTGCCCGAATACTGCGCCACCCCGAACGGCGCCTGGCGCGCTACCGCGATCTGGTACAAGACCCTGTTCCTGCGCGAGCAAGCCGCCCCGCCGCGGGCGTGAAGGAGGCACTTGCGCGTGGCCTGTTATCCCTGGCGGCGCTCGGGGCCGGCATGGGGCGGTGCCAGCTTGACCGGCGCGGCATCGCGCGGATGCAGTGCCTGGCGGCCCTCGAAGGCGGCCGCGATCGCGGCCATGTCGGCGTCCTGGTCGCCGCTTAGGTGCACGCATGTCGACCATGCCCAGCTCTTTCTCGGCGTAATCGATGTAGACCAGTACCAGCGGCACCCTGGCCGCCGTCGCCAGGTGGTAGAAGCCGCTTTTCCAGTGCGGCCGATAGCTGCGCGTGCCTTCCGGCGTAATGGCCACCCAGCACCACTTCTCGCTCAGCATGCGTTGGGCCAGCAGGCGCGTCGCCCCCATCGGCGCGCGGCGGTCCACCGCCACGCCGCCCCAGTAGCGCATCAGCGCGCCCAGCGGACCGCGAAACAGCGCATCCTTGGCCAGCCAGCGAAACGGCAGGCCCAGCGCCCATTTGCCGAGCAAGCCGATCAGGAAGTCCCAGTTCGAGGTATGCGGGTAGACCACGGCAATGCCGTGCGGGCCGGGCAGGGGACGACAGCGCAGTTTCCAGCCTATCAGGTTCAGCATGCGCAGCGCCAGGCGCTGGCCGAGCGTCGGCAAGGCCGCTGGATGCAACATCGTGTCGCCCATGATCTCTCCGTCATGCGATCCGGAGGATGGCCGTCTTGTTCTGTAGTCTGACTCGCGCAAGTGACTTTATTCCCGTGTGGAAAACCAAGCGGGGAATTTTATAGCGCCAGGGCAAGACCTACAAGCGAAAAACTGTCCTGGTGGCGGGGCAGGCCGTATCATGGGTATCCGTCTGCCATTCGACCGCCATGGATATCACGATCTATCACCATCCGCATTGCAGTAATTCACGCCAGACCCTGGCGGCGATCCGCGCCGCCGGCCACGCGCCCCGTATCGTCGATTACCTGATCGCGCCGCCCTCGCGCGAGGAACTGGAGCGCATGCTGGCCGCGGCCGGCATGCGTCCGCGCGCGGCGATGCGCACCAAGGAAAGCCTGTACACGGAACTCGGACTCGACGGGGACGCCGTGTCCGACGCGGTCTTGATCGATGCGATGCTGGCCCATCCGGTGTTGATCAACCGGCCTTTCGTGCTGACGCCGAAGGGCGTGCGCCTGTGCCGGCCGCCGGAGACGGTGCGCGAGATCCTGTAGCGGGCATTCGCCGCACACTGCGGGGCCAGCCGGGGTACTCGCCCGGAAACACCTGTGTTGTTCGTTTCCAGGCCAGCGCGTTGCTATGTTGGCTCCGCTCCGCTTGCAGTGCGCGCACGGCGGTGCCCGGCCGCCTTGCACCGTATCCGGTGCTGTTCCAGGAAATTCGCACGCGGTGTCGGGTAATTAGCGGGAGGGAGGCGAATACTGGCTGACGGGAAGGTCCGCGTCGGCCGGCGGCTCGTGCTGGAAGGCGCCGATGTCGAAGCCGGTCTCCGGACTGCGTGGTTTGCCGTCGAAGTCCGGCTCCGGCGCGGCGACGGCCATGCCGCGCCCGATCGCCGGCGATTGCGTGCTCAGGCGAAAGTCCGGGGTGTCGGTGCGGGAGTAGTCGAGGAAGCCCGGATCGGCGGCGATCGTCCCGAGATGGGTGCGCCCCGGCGCCAGGCGCCAGTCGCTGGCGGTGTTCTGGAACACCAGGTTGTGCACGTAGCGGTTGTTGCGGCCGGTCGCGCCTTGCTCGAGGATCCCGTGCTTGTTGTCGTAGACGATGTTGTTTGCCACGATCGTGTGGTCGTTGCCCTCCTTCGAATAATAGAAGTCGCCGCCGCCGACGACGATGCCCGAACCCGAGGTCGACACGGTATTGCCGGTGATGTCGACGCGCTGGGCGTCGTGCCACAGGTGGATGCCGGCGCCGGAAATCCGGTACACCACGTTGCTGCGCACGCGCGCCTGGGTGCTGATGTAGATGCCGTGGTGGTAGCGGCAGTCGCCCGGGCCGATGTCGTGCACGTTGTTGCCGATGACCTCGCCCTGCTTGCCCTTGTAATAGCTGTCCACGCCGATGCCGGAACCGCCGGCCGCCTCGCAGGGCACGTCGAGGGCGATGTGGTGCACGTGGTTGTGGCGGATGCTGTTGTAGGAGCCGCCGTTGTAGATGCCGCTGAGCCACTTGGTGCCGCTCTGGTACTGGCTGCCGTCGACCTCGAAACCGACGATGTCGACATGGTTGCCGCGGTTATCCCAGGCGCTGGCGGTGCGCGAGTCGAGCGGCGGCACGATTTTCGCGCCCCAGCGCTCGGAGGAGACGAAGATGATGCGCGCCTCGGCGCTGCCGTTCACGTTCGTGCGAAAGCCGCCGGTGTACTGGCCGGGCGCCACGTACACGGTGGTGCCGGGCGTCACGACCTGCGCCGCGCGCCCGATCGTGCGGAAGGGTTCTTCCTGGGTGCCCGGATTGGCGTCCGAACCGCCCGGCGCCACGAACAGGTTGGTGCGCACGACCTCCGGGATGACCAGCTGTTCGGATGAACCCTCGCGCAGGCGGCAGCCGTCGAGCCCGAGCAAGACGGCGCAGGACAGGACCGCGAGCAGCGGGTTGGCGGGACGATGCGGCTGACCAAGCATGGCGAGACCTCGTGGACGGCGGACACCAGTGCAGTGTCGCCCGGTGCGAACGGCCGCCGGCCCGGTTTGCTCAAGTTTGCCTTTGAGGGAGCGCAACGCGACTCACGCAAGCACATGCATGCGTCAGCCGCGCGCGTTCTTCCCCACCACTTGCGGCATGTAAGCGTCGAGGAACTCGGCCGGCATGCGGCGCGGACGGCCGCCGCTGATGTCGATGCAGACCAGCTCCCAGCGCCCGCGCAGCACGGTCGCGCCGTCGCCGGCGCGCACCAGCTGGAAGCGGCGTTCCATCGACAGCTTGCCGTCGCCGCCGACGAGCCAGGTCGCCAGCTGCAGGGGTTCGCCCAGCAGCGTGGGGAGGATGTAGTCGTATTCGCCGCGCCGGATCGCCATCGCGCGGTCCAGGCGCCGGTAATCGTCGATGCCCAGGCCCAGCGACTCGGAATGGGCCCAGCCGATCTGCTCGCACCAGCGCACGTAGACGGCATTGTTGGTATGGTTCAGGCCATCGATATCCCCGGCGCCGGGCGCGAGCGCGAGCAGGAACGGTTGCGGATAATCCCAGGTCAATTGAAATCCTTCTCGAACGGCGCGCGGTGCAGCGCGGAGCATGCCCGCGGCGGCGCCAAAGCGCCATTCTAGCCGGATGCCGCGTCCACTGCCGGGTCGGCCTTGCCGTACTGGCGCGGCCTGACCCATGTCAGCCGTGCGCGCCGAACCGGCTCGCCGCGAAGCGCGTCCAACCACCAGGCCGGCATGGGGGGACGCGGTGTTGACGATTGTCTTGCTGTTATATCTGCAGCTGCACCTCGAGGTCACGCTCGAGAGCAGCAGCCTGCGCGGCGTGTACGCCACGCGCGCCGAATGCGAAGCGGCCGCCACCCGCCTGCGCGGGCCGCTGCCGACGCCGCGTTCGTATGCCGCGGCCTGGCACGACGCCGTCTGCCTGCCGATCAACCGCGACGTCAAGGTCAACGGCGCCGCGCCCGAAGGCCTGGGCCGGCTGTTCGAGCGCCAGCCGCCGGCGGGCGAATGCGGCGCAGCCGGCGCCTGGCGCCGCCTGGCCGAATTGTGCAAGCCGGGCGGGAGCCTGGCGCGCCCGCGCGAGGACCGGTCAGGGCTGCGTCCAGCTGACGCCGGACGGGCAGGGGGTGGCCACGGCGCCGCGGCCGTCGGCCATGCGGAAGCCGGTTTGCAGGCCGCCGACGCTGCCGCCGCGGTAGCAGGCCTTGCGCCTGGCGCGGCAGCGGCCTGCGGGGCGAAGACAGGGTCAAATCGTAATTCGGGAAAGACAGCGGGCGCCGGCAGCGCGGCGGGCGGCACCCCGCTGCTCGCGCACGGGCGCTGGCGCGGACGTGGCGGGGCCAGCGGCCGGGGGGGCCGCAGGCGCCTGCGCCGGCCGCGCCTGCGGCTACACCTGCAGGAACACCGCCTTGGCCTCGCGCTGCGGCGGCCCGGGCGCGGCGGCCCCGCGCATGCTCGTCAGCCAGGCCAGCACCGGCAGCAGGTGCAGGCCCAGGGTCAGCGCGAGCGGCGTCCAGGGACGCGGCGCCGCCCGGTCAGGCACGGCTTCGGGCGGTGCTGCGCCGGGCACCGGCAATCACTTCGGCGCCGTCATGGCTTGCTTGATGCGCAAGCAGCGCTGGTCTTCCTGCTGGGCATCGCGCAGGGCGCGGCGGGTGCCGGCCGACAGGTCCGTCATCCCCGCCGCCGCCTCGGTCAGGCGCTTGACGCTGGCCGGGGTGCAGCTTGCAGGAATCAGCGCGGATGCATAGCTGCGCATGTAGACCGGGCCGGCCGCCTTGTCGATCGCGGGCAGCCCGGCCAGGCGCTGCGCGGCCGTCGCTTCGGCCAGCACGCTTTGCTCGGCCGGATACAGGCTGCCCATCGCGGTGCGGATTTTCGAAAACGGCAGCTTGGTCTGCAAGTCTTCGACCGTACCGAGCCATTCGGCCTTGATCTTCGGATCGGGACGGATCACGGCCGCGCCCAGCGCCGCGGCCTGGCCGGCGTCGGACCGGTCGCGCACCGCTTCGGCCGCCACCAGGGCGGCGGCGCCCGGGTGGTCGTAGCGGTTCAAACGGCGCACGATGGCCCAGCGCAAGTCCTGGTTGAGCGCCAAGCCCTCGACCACCGTGGTGCCGGCCAGCACGCCGGCCAGGCGCGCCAGGGCAGGCGGGGTGCTGGCCAGGTTCAGGTAAGCGTCGAACCAGCGGCGCTGGAAGTTGTCGTTGCCCTTGCTGGCTGCGGTCGCCTTCCAGGCCATGTCTTGCAGGTCGGTGCGCATCCGCCTGGCCCAGGCCGAACGCTGGCCGGTCAGGTCGAGGTATTCCTTCGACTGGGCGACCTTGCCCAGCACGTCGCCCAGCAGCGTGTAATCCTTTTCCAGCGGCGCGTTGGCCAGCACTGTCTCCAGGAAAGCGTCCAGCGGCAGCTTGGCGTCGAGCACGCCGTCCCACAGGCTTTGCCACAGCATCGTGCGCAGCAGCGCGTCGTCGACCTTGGCCAGGCTGGCGCGCGCGGTCTGGAACGAGCGCCTGTCGAGCTGCACCTTCACGAAGCCCCAGTCCTGGTAGTTGGGATAGACCAGGTCCGGGCAAGCGCTGCCCGCCAGGGCCGGCACCTCGGTCGTGGCGCCCTTGTAGGTCACGGGCACGGCGTGCAGGGGCACCAGCTTGCCGCCGCCGAGCTTGAAGGTGGCCACCTGCACGCGCTGCTCGCGCAGCGTCGGCAAGGCCTTGCCCGGCGCCGTCTGGGCAAGCGTCAACGCGCGCACTTTGCCGCCGGCGCAGCTGAAGTTCGCGGCGATCGTGTTCACGCCCGGCTCGTACAGCCACGCGCGCGTCCAGCCGGACAGATCGCGCCCGGCCGCGGCGCCCAGGCTGCCGATGAAGTCGTCGAGCCTGGCGTTCCGGTAGGCGTACCTGGTCAGGTAGTCATGCACGCCCTTGCGGAAGACTTCCGCGCCCAGCAGGTGGCGCAGCTGGATCAGGGTCGAGGCGCCCTTCGAATAGGTGATCGCGTCGATGTTGTCGAAGGCGTTGGCCGTCGACGGCACCGGCACCTCGATCGGATGGGTATTCGATTTCTGGTCCTGTGCGTAGGCGGCCTGCTTGCCGGTCGAGTAGAAGTGCTGCCACGCATTCTTGAATTCGGTCGCCTCGGCCGTGGCCAGGGTACCCATGAAGGACGCGAAGCTTTCGTTCAGCCAGAGCCCGTTCCACCATTGCATGGTGACCAGGTCGCCGAACCACTGGTGCGCCATCTCGTGCATGATCACCGAGGCCAGCGAGTGGCGCTGGGCGTCGGTCATGGCCGCCTTGTGCAGGAAGCCGCTTTCGGCAAAGGTGATCGCGCCGGCGTTTTCCATCGCGCCGTACAGGAAGTCCGGCACCAGCAGCTGGTCGTATTTCTCGAACTGGTAAGGAATGCCGAAGTAGTTGTCGAAGAAGGCCAGGCCGTCCCTGGTATAGCGGAACCAGTCCTCGGGCGTGACCTGCGCCGCCACCGACTGGCGCGCGAACAGGCGCATCGGGTAGGGGCCGCGCTTGTCTTCCCACACCTTGTACGGACCGGCATGCAGCGAGAAATTGTAGGGGCTCAGCTTTTTGGTCTTCGGAAAGACCCAGCGCTTCATCCGGCCGGCGTCCTCGATCGCGCTCTCGCGCGTGGTCGAGACCACATGCCAGTCGGCCGGGGCGGTGGCCGTGACCTGGTAGGTCGCCTTCAGGTCGGGCTGGTCGAAGACGGCGAACATCTGGTGCGCGGCGGCCGGCTCGAAGTGGGAGTAGGTGTAGACGCGGCCATCGACCGGATCGACCATGCGGTGCAAGCCTTCGCCGTTCGTGCCGTGCAGGCGCTCGTAGGCGATGACGACGGTGTTGCGGCCCCTGGCCAGGTCGGTTGCGTCAATCGTCACGAACCAGCCGTTGTACCTGGCCTGCACAGGCTTGCCATTGACGCTCACCGATGTCACGGTCGCCTGGTCGAGGTCGATCGTCAGGGGCGCGGCGGTGTCGGCCAGGTCGAAGGTCGCGCTGGTGACGCCGCTGAAGCTTTCCTTGCCGGTCAGCGTGAACGCGAGCGCGTACTCGACGTTCGACACGCGCGCCGAGCGCGCCGCGGCGTCCTGTTCCGAAAGAAAGGCGTTTTCGGCGCGCGGAGGCGGGGCGGCGTGGGCGCTGCCGGCAGAGGTCGATATGGCGAACGCGGTGGCGATGGCAAGTGCCCGTGGTGCAAAACGATTCAAGATGATTCCCTGTCAGAGCGTGCACCGCCCGCCGGCGCGACCGCGAATCGCGCAAGAATATCATGAGTGCAAGAGCAGTCCCAGGAGAAACGCGGCGCCTCCACGGGGTGTGCATACCCGACGCAGACGCGTCGATACCGCCTGGCGCGTAGTCGCGCTGCGGGCGCACCAGGCTGACGCTGCCGGCCGGCTTCACCGCGCCGGGGCCGAGCTGCGCCGCACCGTCCAGGTGTTATACTTGCGCCCGTTTTTCATGGACGGGCATGCCCCGCGGAAGGTCGACGATGAGCTGGTTTTACCTGGTGCTGGCGGGCTTGCTGGAAGTGTCGTGGGCAGTGGGGCTGAAGTACACGGCAGGCTTTACCAAGCCGATTCCAACCGCCTTCACGCTGCTGGCGATGCTGCTCAGCGTCGGCATGCTGGGCCTGGCCCTGCGTCACTTGCCGCTTGGAACGGCCTACGCGGTCTGGACCGGCATCGGCACCATAGGCACGGCCGTGTTCGGCATGATGATGCTCGGCGAGCCGGCCGGCGCACTGCGCATTGGCTCGATCGGCCTGATCGCGCTCGGCATCGCGGGCCTGAAACTGCTGACGCCGGCATGAAAAAAGCAGGCCGGCGGCCTGCTTTTGCTTCGCGCCCGGGGAGGCGCGTCAGAAACGGTAGCTGACGCCCACGCGCAGCACGGGATAGAGTTTCAGGTCCTTGACTTCCTCGGCCAGCTTCGCATTCTCGGCGGCCACGTCGTTGGCGAGCGTGGTGCAGACCGCGGCCAGCGCCGCGCAGCCGGTCGACGCCAGCCGGGTCCTGGGCGAGCCCTGGAAGGCCACGCCGAGATCCATGCCGAAGCCCCAGCCGGCCGCCTGCACCGCATTGCCCAGGCCGATACCGAGATAAGGCGCGAGCTTGCGGAACTCGACGTCGCCTTCCATCTGGCCAACGGCTGCCGGGCTGTAGGTGCGGCCATTGATCGTATAGCTGCCGTTCGCATTCGGGCGGGCATTGAGCTCGATACGGTTGCCGTTGTGGATCAGGCCGGCGCTGATGCGGAAGGCGCTGGCGAACGGGTGGTAGTCGAGCAGGGCGTCGACGGTGGCGAGTTTGAGCTTGAAGTCGTAGTTCACGTCCGGCGTATTGCCGGTGGACGAATAGTTGGCGTGGTTCAGGCCGACGCGGGCGTTGAGTTGGGGGGTGAGCGGGGTGGTGAGGTGCAGGCCGAGGCCGGTGCTGCCGGCGCCGAGGGTGACCGCGATCTCGGCGGCCTGGGCCGCGCTGGCGGCGGCGAATGCGACCAGCAAGGTCGACACAGTCTTTAACAGTTTCATCCAAATTCCAATATCCCGGCAAGCGCCGGTGCAGGCTAAACATTGCCCAAAGGCAATCCAAGTCGACAATGATAGGGGCCGGAATTTGGCCGTGCAAGCCTTTTTCCTAATGGAAACATCAGATGTGGCAGTCGGGCGACAGCTTGCCGGGGGCACACCGGCCGCGCTTTGCCCGTGGGGAGGAACGGGAAGATGCCGGCGGCGCCCATGGCGCCTGCCGGCGCGGCAGGTCAGCGGTAGAAGGCTTCGACCTTGCCCTTCAGTTTGATCAGCATCGGCTTGCCCCTGCGGTCCAGGGTCTTGCCGGCGGCAACCTTGATCCAGCCTTCGCTCAAGCAATACTCTTCGACGTCGAAGCGGTCCTTGTCGTTGAAGCGGATGCCGACGTCATGCTGGAACACGTCGCGGTTGTGAAAAGGGCTGCTCGGATCGATCGAGAGCCGGTCGGGGAGAGGGGGGAGGGTTGCGGTATCGGTCATGGGTGCGAATTATCCACTAGAACGGCAGCAGCGGCAACGCCGCACGCTAGCCCGGCCGGGCAAGCGGCCGCGCCGCCTGCCGCTCAATCGCGCCCGAAATCGGGATTGGCCCGGGTCAGGTAATACCACTCGGAATTGGCGCCCGCTTTCGCGTCCGGGAACAGGATCCGCCCCGAAAATTCCGCCACGACCGGCGTGCCGTCGGCCCTCGTCCCGATCCGTTCGCCCTCGGCGACCGGATCGAAACTGGCCCAGGCGCGCGCGAACTGGTCGCCGGCATCCTGCTTGTCGTGCACCACGACCATCTGCAGCGCTTCCATCTCGTCGAACGGCACCGGTTCCGGCTCCGGCGCCTCGATCAGTTTCAGGAACGCGAGCGTGTTGACGATCGCGCGGTAGGCCACTTCCGGCGCCTGCGGGTCGAGGTGCTGGCCGCATTCGAGGGTCAGCGCGTAGCCGCCAGTGGTGCGCATGTATTCGGTGGTGCCGACACCATAGCGCAGCACGGTTTCCAGTTCGGCCGCGTTCCCGCGCGAACGGCGCTGCACGCCGCCGCCATAGGCGGCCATCCAGCCGGTCACGAAACGGCGCACGCCCAGGCGGCGCGCCAGCGCGCGTTCCTTGTCGGCATGCTCGAACGCTTCGAGCGGGCCGGCGTTGTTCAGGGGACCGACCATCACGAAGGGCTCGCCGTGCGCGGCATTGAAGGAGTGCAGGTCGAGCAGCACGTCGTGCTGGGCCAGCAGCGGGCACAGCCAGTTTGCGATCCGGTCTTCGAAGTCTTGCGGCTCGTCTTTCGGGAACAGGTTGCGGTTCAGGTTGCGTTCGCCGTTGCGCTCGTTCCTGAAATAGGCGAGGGGATTGACGATCGGCACGAAGGTGACGCTGCCGGCGACGATCTTGCGCTCGCCGCTGTCGAGTTCGGCCATGACGCGTCGGATCGCCTCGGTGCCGCACATCTCGTTGCCGTGGGTCGCGCCCATGATGATCACGCTCGGACCGGCATCCAGGCCGGTATAGTTGATAAACTTGAATTGCAGATTCGGTACGGAGGTCATGCGTGAGTATCCCGGTGAGTATCCCAAGTAAAGCGCAAACAAATATCGGTGCCGTCATTTTATCGGGAAACCCTGGCACATGCGGTTTCGTCGTGGCATGATCCGCCACTCCCGTTTCGTCACGATCCCATGAGCGATACCCGCAGCCCCCGCCTGCACGGCCTCGATACCTTGCGCGCGCTCGCCGTCACGCTGGTCGTGCTCCACCATTACACGCTCTTCGTGTCGAACGACGACCACACCTTCGGCTGGGTCGGGCGCATCGGCTGGGTCGGCGTCGACCTGTTCTTCGCCCTCTCGGGCTACCTGATCGGCAACCAGATTTTCGCGGCCATGGGCACCGCGGCGGGACTGTCGATGAAGGCCTTCTACGCACGGCGCCTGCTGCGCACCCTGCCGAATTACCTGGTGATCCTGGCGATCTATTTCGTGTGGCCGGCCTGGGGCGAGAACGCGCCGCTCGCGCCCCTGTGGCGCTATCTGAGCTTCACCCAGAACCTGGGCCTTGCGCCGGGCACCGCGTTTTCGCACAGCTGGTCGCTGGCGATCGAGGAACAGTTCTACCTGGTGCTGCCGGCGCTGGCACTGCTCGGGGCCGCGCTGCACCTGCGCATGGCGGCCGCCTGGATCTTCATCGGCTGCGTCATCCTGGGCGGCATGCTGCTGCGTGCCCAGCTCTGGTCGGAGCGCGTCGACGGCCAGCAGTATGGGATTTACTTCTATTACAAGCTCATCTATTACGCGAGCTTATGCAGGCTCGACGAACTGGTGGCCGGCGTCGCGCTGGCCCTGGTAAAACACCGGCATTTCGTCCCGTGGACGCGCCTGACCCGGTACGGCAACGCCCTGCTGGCGGCCGGCCTCGGCGTCACCGGCGCGACCTTCTGGCTCTTGCTGGAGAACCGCCATGGCTTCGCCGCCACCGTCTTCGGCTATCCGCTGCTGGCGCTCGGTTTTGGCTTGCTGATCCTGGCCGCGCTGGCGCAGCGCTCGCTGCTGCGCGACCTGCGCATCCCCGGCGCCGGCCGCCTGGCCGTCTGGTCGTACGCGATCTACCTCACCCACCGCGGCATGGGTGCGGTCGCCGCCGGTCCCTTGCAGGAGCTGGGCTACGGCCCGCAGACGACGACGGCGATCGTGGTGCTGCTGGTGCTGTCGGTGTTCTCGGGGTGGCTGCTGTACCGGCTGGTGGAAGCGCCCTTCATGGCCCTGCGCGAACGCTACGTGCCGAGCAACCTGGCGCAGCCGGCCATCAGTCCCGCGCCTCGATGACGTCGAAAGCGGCCGGCATCGCGCCCAGGAACGCCAGCACTGCATGCACGCGGTCGCGCGCTTGCTGGCCGGCGCTCGCCTCGATGGCCGCGCGCAGGCCGGGGCGCGCTTCGATCGTGTACGGGCTGCGGTAAGCCTCGATCAGCAGCAGCACCAGATCCGACGGGGCGCCGCAGGAACGGCGCAGGCGCGTGTCGATCGCGGCGAGCAGCGTGCGCTGCATGGCCGGCGTCGGGTTGGCGATGTGGGCGAAGACAGAGGGCGTGTTGTCGATCGAGGCGCACAGCGAGCGCTCGATGGCCTCGGGCGCGAGGTCGGATGCGATATCGAAATAGGCCCGGTCCCAGTGCGTGCGCGCATGGATGTGGCGGGGCGGAAAACGGTCGACCGTCTCGAAGCCGAGCGCGAAGCTCGCACGCGCGAGCAGGTCCAGCAGGACGGGCATCAGGGGCATGGGAAGAGGGGGCAGTGACGCATGCCGGCAGTGTAACGCAAGCGCGCCGGGCGATCCAACGACTGCCCAGGCGCGCGTGAAACGGTGAGCCTTATGCGCTGAAGCGTCCGGCCCTGAAATCGGCGACGGCCTGCTCCAGCTCGGCCTGCGTGTTCATCACGAAGGGACCGTACTGCGCGATCGGTTCCCGCAAGGGACGACCCGCGATCAGGAGCAGGCGCGTCGGCGTCGCGGCCTCGAGGACGACCCCGTCGGCGCCTTCGGCGTTATCGAAAATCGCCATGCGCGTGTGCGGCACGCCCTTGCCGGCGACGATCGCCTCGCCGCGAAACACGTAGATGAAGGCGTGATGACCGGCCGGCAGCACCTGCTCGAAGCGGGCGCCCGCGGGCAGTTCGATATCGAGATACAGCGGCTCGGTCCCGGCGCGCTGCACGGCGCCTTCGACGCTATGCGTGGCGCCGGCGATCACCTGCACCGTCACGCCGGCGTCCGTCGTGAAACGCGGCACCTCCCTGTTCGGAATGTCGCGGTACCAGGGATCGCACAGCTTGTCCTTCGCCGGCAGGTTCAGCCACAGCTGGAAGCCTTCCATCAGGCCTTCGGTCTGCCCGGGCATTTCGGAATGGATCACGCCGCGCCCGGCCGTCATCCACTGCACGCCGCCGTCCGTGATCAGGCCTTCGTTGCCGCCGCTGTCGCGGTGGCGCATGCGGCCGGCCAGCATGTAGGTGATGGTCTCGAAGCCGCGGTGCGGATGCTCCGGAAAGCCGGCGATGTAGTCGCCCGCCTTGTCGCTGCCGAAGGCGTCGAGCATCAGGAAAGGGTCGAGGCGGCGCTGCAAGGCCTGGGTCAGGACGCGGTTGATCTTCACCCCTGCGCCGTCCATCACGAACTGGCCGCTGACGACGCGCTCCACGCCGCGCGGCCGGGTGACGGTCTGGTCGATCACTGCATGCATATTCTTCTCCTTGAAAACGCCGCCTGGAACATTCACGCCAGCGCCGCTTCGATCGTGGCGTCGGCTTGCGCGCGGCCCTCGCTCGCCGCTTCCGGACCCATTGCCTGAGCCGGCGAATGGATGAAGGTGTGGTCGGTCATGCCCAGGAAGTTGAGCAGCATGCGCACGAACGGCACCTGGGGATCGGCATCGGGCGGGTAGACGCCGCCGCGCGCGGTGGCCACGAACACCTTCTTGCCCTTCAGGAGGCCTTCCGGACCGGCCTCGGTGTAGCGGAAGGTCACGCCGGCGCGGGCGATCGCGTCGAACCAGCTTTTCAGCTGCACCGGGATGCCGAAGTTGTACATGGGCGCGCCGAGCACGACCACGTCGGCCGCCTGCACCTGGGCGATCAGGGCGTCGTCGAGCGCCACGCGGGCGGCCTGCTCGGGGGTGCGCGCCTCGACCGGGGTGAACAGGGCGCCGAGCGCGGCTTCGTCGAGCGGCGGATGTGGCGCGCGGGCCAGGTCGCGGGTGACGACGGTCGCGTTCGGGTTGGCGGCGACCAGCTTGGCGACGACGCTGTTGGTGACACGGGTCGACTCGGATTCGGCGCCGCGCAGGCTGGAAGTAATTTGCAGGATGTTCATCTTGGATTCCTTGTATGAGTTCGGCGTTTCGACATAGCCACTGTAGCAGTTCCAAAATCAATCTAGAAGCCGCTAGAATGGATAACATTATTCAGCCAGTGGAACAATCCAATGGAAGTCGAACCGAACGACCTGCTGCTGTTCGCCCGCATTGTCGAGGCTGGCAGCTTCAGTGCCGCGGCCACCCGCGTCAACCTGCCGAAGTCGACGGTCTCGCGCCGCATTGCGTTGCTGGAAGCCAGGCTCGGCGAGCGCCTGCTGCAGCGCACGACGCGCAAGCTGATGGTCACGGAATTCGGCGCCAGCCTGCTCGAGCACGCGCGCAAGGTGGTGGAAGAATCGGAAGCGGCCGCCGCCCTGGCGCAGCACCGCCAGGCCGCGCCCAGCGGGCGCCTGCGTATATCGCTGCCGGCCGATTTCGCCAACCTCGGCATGAGCGCGATGATCGGGGCATTTCTTGCGCGCTACCCGGCGGTGAACGTCGAACTCGACCTGTCGCCGCGCCGGGTCGACCTGGTAGCGGAAAATGTCGACATCGCCATCCGCATGGGCGACTTGCCGGACGACGCTTCGCTGGCCGCGCGCCGCGTCACGCTGCAGCGCTTCGGGCTGTACGCCTCCCCCGGCTACACGGCCGTGCGCGGCCTGCCAGAGCACCCGGACGACCTGCTCGGCCACGATCTGCTATGCCTGCTCAGCCGCGGCGGCGGCCCGCTGTCCTGGACGCTCACGCGCGGCAAGACGCGCTGGCAGCGCGAACTGCCGGCGCGCCTGACGGCCAATTCGCCCGACCTGCTGGCGCGCATCGCCTGCAGCGGCGCCGGCATCGCGGCCAGCTCGGAACTGTTCGCGTCGCCCCTGGTACGCCGGGGAGAACTGGTGCGGGTACTGCCCGAATGGCACCTGCCGCCCGCCACCGGCTGGGCCGTGTTCCCGGGCCGGCGCCTGATGCCGGCCAAGACGCGCGCCTTCCTCGACCTGATGGAAGAGATGTTTTGCAGCGAGGCGGGCGGCGATGGCGGCGGCTGACGCCATCGCCGCCGCCTCGCCAGGATCGCCGAAAGACTGGTGTCAGGTCTGACATTCAGACACGAACTCTGCTTTATTCCAGCTTCAAGCCATCTCCCGAAAGCCTGAATGGTTGAGTTCGCGTCCGAATGTCAGACTTGACCCCAGGTCTCCAGGTCTCACGAAAGACTGGTGTCACGAAAGGCTGGTGTCAGGTCTGACATTCAGACCCGAACTCTGCTTTATCCCAGCTTCAAGCCATCTCCGGAAAGCCTGAATGGTTGAGTTCGCGTCCGAATGTCAGACTTGACCCCAGGTCTTGGAGGTCTTGATCACGCCGGTCGGTTGCCCATCATCTCGCCAAGGCGCACCTTGCGCTCCGGCGCCCATTCCGGGTTGAACTGGATCGTGTTGGCCTTGAACAGCATCACCACCGTCGACCCAAGCAGGAAGCGTCCCATCTCTTCGCCCTTTTTCAGCACGACCGGCTGCGCGTCGTAGGTCCACTCCGAGATGCGTCCATGACGCTGCGGATTGACGACGCCGTGCCAGGGGGTCGCCATGCTGCCGACGATGGTCGCGCCGACCAGGACCATCACGAAAGTGCCGAATTGCTCGGACTCGAACACGCAGGTGACGCGCTCGTTGCGGGCGAACAGGCCGGGCACGCCGCGCGCCGTGGTCGGGTTCACCGAGAACAGGGCGCCGGGCACGTAGATCATGCGCGTCAGGCGGCCGTCGCAGGGCATGTGCAGACGGTGGTAATCCTTCGGGCTCAGGTAGAGGTTGGCGAAACTGCCGTGCTGGAACTGGGCGCCCAGGGTGGCATCGCCGCCCACCAGCTGGGTCGTCGTGAACTTGTGGCCCTTGGCCTGGAGGATGTGGTAATCGTCGATCGCGCCGAACTGGCTGATCGCGCCGTCCACCGGGCAGACGAAGTCGGCGTCGGCGAGCGGACGCACGCCTTCCTTCAGGGGCCGGGTGAAGAATTCGTTGAAGCTCGGGTAGCTGGCGATGTCGGAATTGGCCGCCTCGTCCATGTTGACGCCATACTTGCCGACGAACCAGCGGATCAGGCGGGTCGTCACCTTGCCTCCGCGGTGGCCTGCAACGCGCCCCGCGAACGTGGTCAGCGCCTGCTTCGGCATGAGGTATTGCGGCAGTACTTTGAAACGATCGGACACGATGGCAGCCCTTTATTACTTGTGATGATGGCGAATTATAAATAAGGGGCGTTGCGGTGCATATCTTTGTTTTGCGTACGTAGCCCGAATTCAGTGTAGCGCATTGCCCTCGCACGGGCCGCTTGCGCAGGGTAGTCCGCTCCCGCCGGAACATGCATATCGAAAATACATTCCCTCAAGCATTTAAATAGGGAAGAACTATAGGACAATACGCGTTCATAAACTTGGTTTTCTGATATGTACATCCTCTCACCGATCCGCCTGACCCTGCTCGCCACCGCGCTTGCCGCCGCCTTCCCTGCGGATGCGCAGGAAACGCCGCCCGCCGCCGCATCGAAAGCGGCCGGCGCCGCCGCGCAGGAGATGCAAAAAGTCGAAGTGCGCGGCAACGCCGACAGCTACGATCCGCGCCGCGACGATACCGCCACCAAGATCGTGGTCGGCCAGGCGGAGATCGCGAAATATGGCGACACCAACGTGGCCGACGTCCTGAAACGCGTGCCCGGCATCACGGTCAGCAGTCCGAACGGACGCAATGCGGAAATTCGCATGCGCGGCCTGGGGGTGGGCTATACGCAGATCCTGATCAACGGCGAGCGCGCCCCCAACGGCTTCACGCTCGATTCGCTCGCGCCCGACGTGATCGAGCGCATCGAAGTGCTGCGCGCGGCCAGCGCCGAGTTCTCGACCCAGTCGGTGGCCGGCACGGTCAATATCGTGCTGAAAAAAACGGTGCGCAGCGGTCAACGCGAATTCAAGCTCGGCGCACGCGCAGGCAGTGGTCTCAGCGGACCGACGGCGAATATCCAGGTGTCCGACAAACTGGGCAAGATGTCGTATTCGATCGCCGGCAGCGTGATGGCCGAGCAGTTCAAGCGCGAGGTCGCCAGCGACGAACAGGGCTACGACCCGTCCGGCAGGCCCGCCGTGGCACGCCATACGGATGGCGACGAAAACGGCCGCCTCATGCTGATCAACCTCGCGCCGCGGCTGAACTGGACGCTCGACAACGGCGACACGCTCACCTCCCAGAGCTTCGTGAACTCCGCCCGCTTTCGCAACGATAACCGCGAGACCACGACCGCCAGCCTGGGCACGTCCGCCTTCTATCCTGCGCTGAACTCGTCGCTCCGGTCCGACAACGATGTCGTGCGCACGGAACTGAACTGGGTGCACAAGCTGGCCAGCGGTGCCAAGCTCGACGTCAAGGCCAGCCTGATCGGCGGCCAGAACACCACCGACAGCCGGCGCACCACGCCGCCCGGGGCGGCGCGCCCGGTCGATAACCTGGTTCACCTGGAAGCCGAGGAAGCCGGCACCACCACGGTGGGCAAGTTCAGCAAGACGATCCTCAAGGACCACGCCCTGGGCATGGGCTGGGATGCCGGCTATTCCGTGCGCGAGGACAGCCGCGAGGAAAGCGAGGCGGGACGCCTGCTGTTGCCGGCGCTGCCCGATGGCGAGACATCCGACTCGCGCGTGGCGCGCCTGGCGCTGTATGCCCAGGACGAGTGGAACCTGACGCCGCGCTGGTCGCTGTACCTGGGTGCGCGCTGGGAAGGAATCCGCACCCGCACCACGGGTAATACCTTCTCCACCGGCCGCTCGAGCTCCTACGTCTGGAGCCCGGTGATGCAGACCCTGTTCAAGATTCCGGATAAGAAGGGCGACCAGATCCGCTTCGCCGTCACCCGCACCTACAAGGCGCCGAGCTTCCAGCAGCTGATCCCGCGTCGCCAGAGCGCGATCGACAACCGCTCGACCGATCCCGACTTCGCCGGCAACCCGGACCTGAAGCCGGAACTGGCGCTCGGCTTCGACGCCTCCTACGAGCATTACTGGGCCGAGGGCGCGCTGGTGTCGATCAGCGCCTCGATGCGCCGTATCGACGACTACACGCGCACCCTGGTCGATTTCGACGGCGCGCGCTGGGTGGCGATGCCGACGAACGCAGGCCGCGCCAGGACTCGTGGGCTGGAACTGGAAACCAAGTTCCCCTTGAAGGCGCTCATGAAGGATGCGCCGGCGATCGACCTGCGTGCCAGCCTGTCGGCCAACTGGTCGCGGGTGGAAGGCGTACCGGGGCCGGACAACCGCCTGGATGGCCAGACGCGCCTGTCGGGCAACCTCGGCATCGATTACAGGCGCGGCGAGCTTAGCACGGGCGCCAGCTTCGCCTACAAGCAGGGCGGCACCGTGCGGGTCTCGGAGCGCCAGACGTCCTTCATCGTGCCGCGGCGCGAGCTGGAAGCGTATGCGCTCTACAAATTCACGCCCCGGCAGCAGCTGCGCGTGGCGCTGTCGAACCTGCTGGGCCAGGACTTCGTCAACCGCGGCAGTTTCGTCGAAGAGGAGCGCGGACTGGTCGTGCGCGAAACCCGCTTCAAGGCCGGGCCGAGCGTGCGCGCGACGCTGGAGCTGAAGTTCTGAGCTTCCCGCCCGCCGGGCCGGGCGCATCTGCGGGAGCGCTAAACAAACATGGCCCGGCGTGCCGGGCCATGGGGCAGGGCGACGTCGGGTAGCGAATTACTTCACGCGGCGGCGCAGGACGCCCAGGCCTATCAGGGCGATGCCGAACAGCGCGACCGACCCTGGTTCAGGCACTTCGGCGAACTTGAACTGGCCGTTGCCGCTGATAAAGAAATGGTCGCCCGCGACGTTCGCGTACTTGCCTTTGCCGCAGCCGGAACCGGTGTAGCCGGCGAACTGGCAAGCGACTTCGTTGATCAGGCGCGCGGTCGGCTTGCCGACCGTATTGGCATTGGTGAAGGCAAATGCCGTGCTCGTCAGGGTCGACATGTCGACGCCGCGGTTGTCAAAGAAATAGCCCGCATCCATGGTGCCGGCGATGGTTTTGGCCGAAACGCTGACCTGGCCGTTGTCGGTCGGGTTGCCCTTGGCATCGACCGAACCGCCGCCGCCGACGAGGATGTTGAACTCGGCGATCACTTCGCCCAGATTGGCCCCGAAATAACCCCTGGTGGTACCGTATTGGCCATTAGTCTTGTTCTGGTACATTTTGATCGTGCCGCCGTCAAAGCGGAAGGCGCCGCCGAAGGTGCCGGTGCCGTAGCCGACCAGGGTCGCGGTAATGTTGCCGCCCTTGTAGTTAACCGGGAACAGTTGGCCATTGCTGTCGGCCTGGACCAGGTTAAAGACCGCGTGGTCGGTAAACGAGAACGAGGCGCCGCCGGTCGGCTTGATCTGAATGAAGGCGTTTCCGTTCACGTCCAGGTACTCGTTGATCTTCTGGCCCTTGACCAGGCCGGTGCCGACCGGGTTGAAGATCCAGTTGTTCATGATCGGAGCAGCCTGGGCCGCGCTGGCGACCATGGCGACGGCTGCGACGCAGCCAAGTGTGTTCAGGAAGTTCATCAGTGTGCTTTCGAGTGGCGTTGGAGTTGTGTATTGATGAGCAATTAGCATGCCAGCAGGAAATTTATCTGTAAAATCAGAAACTTGCGAATGTACGCCAGATTGTTGTCAACCTTTCTGTAAAGTTTTCCGACAGGGAATACCCGCCGCAACTTGTTCTCCCCGGTGACACCGCCCGTCTCAAGGCGTGGATGCCGCCGATGCCGGGGAGGCGATGGAATGCCGCCCGTCGAAACAGGCGGCACCGGGCGGCGCCCGCCCTGCAGGCGCGCGTGCTCATGGACGGTCATCGGAAGCCAGGGCACAGAGCCGGCTGGCGCGTTGCGACAGGGCATCGGCGTCCAAGTTCTTATGGCGCGGCACCCAGCGCAGCCGGGCGCCCGGCAGCAGCGCCAGTAGCGCCTGCACGCGCGCGCGATACGGCTGCAGGGCGGGAGCACCGGCGGCGTGCGGCGCGCTGGCGTCGTCGAGTACGACGCGGCTGTCGCCATACACCGTCAGTTCGTGCGCGCCGTGGCGCGCCGCTGCTTCCAGCACGGCGATCAGGGCCAGGTATTCCGCTTCGCCGCTATTGCCGTAGCCGGCCGGATCGCACAATTCGATCACTTCGCCGGCCGGGCCGAGCAGGCGCGCGCCGATGCCGCAGTGTCCGGGGTTCGGCCTGGCCGAGCCGTCGAACCAGGCGCGCCAGGGAGTCGGGGCGCCGTCGTGACGGGCACGGCGCAGGGCCAGCGCGGCCGCGCGCGCCGCTTGCCGGGCGCGCAGGTGCGCGGCCTCGCGTTCGCGCAGCGCGCCGCGTTCGGCCAGCAGTGCCGGCAAGCCGGCCGCGCCGGCGCTGGCGGCCAGGGTACTGCGCAGCGCCTCCTCGATCGGCACGCCCGTGCGCAGGGCCAGCCTGCGGCTGGCGGCCAGTTCGCCGCGGTTGGCGGCGCCTTGCAAGCGGTCGAGTTCGGTCATGGCGCGAGCATAACCGGTTTCGCACGAACGGACACCATGGGCGCGGGCGACACGGACATGAACGAAGCGCCCCGCAGGGTGCTTCAGGATGCCGTTCAGCGGCGGTACGGATTGTCCGGGCTGCTGTCGTGGCGGTTGCGGCGGCCGTCGCCGTCGCGGTCGCGGTCGTACTCGTTGAGCACGCCGTCGTTGTCGCGGTCGCGGTCGTAGCGGTTCGGCACGCCGTCGCGGTCGTAGTCGCGCGCGCCGATGCCGCGGTGGTGCTCGTAGCGATCGGGCACGCCGTCGCGGTTGCGGTCGCGGTAGCCGTGACCGTTGCGGTAGCCGCCGTCGTAGAAGCCCTGGCGGGCGTAGCTGTCACGCGATGCGTAATAGCCGTCGCGCGAAGCGTAGTAGCCGTCACGCGCGGCGTAGTGGCCGTCACGCGCGCCGTAGTAGCCATCGCCGCGTGGCGCCCAGCCGCCCTGGTGCATGTGCCAGCGGCCGCCGCGTTGCTGCCAGGCCGGCGGCGCGTACACGTAGCCGGGACGCTCGACGATGTAGCTGCCCGGCACCCAGTAGTGGCGATGCCCACGCCATTCCCAGTAACCCGGCGACCAGACATAGCCGCGGCGCGCTGCGGGGGCGCGTTCGTACACCGGTGCCGGCGGGGCCGAGCCGATATACAGTTGGACATCGGTTTGGGCCATCGATGGCAGCGGTGCAAACGCGGCGGCGCCGACGGCGATCAGGCTTGCAAGGGTCAGGCTGCGTTTCATCTCGTTCTCCATCTCCAAAAGCGGATGATTCAATATATCAATCGCTCGGATGGCGTGGGATGTTTGATGCACCTGCTTACAACTGAAACAGATTGCGGCAGCTCGGCCGCGACAGGCGCACGGACGGGAAGACGGCAGGAGGAAGCGGCGCCGCCGGACGCGCCTCAGGAGGCGGCCCGGCGCGCGTTGCGAGCGCCGTTCAAATGCGGATCCCGCCAGTACGGCGATCGGCCAGCATGGCAGGAGCCCGTACGGCGGACGGGCGCTTGCCCTTGACGACGACCACGGCCATCTTCGTTTCGGTGGCGATGCTCGAGTCGACGATGGCGGCGGGCCGGGCCCGGGCCTGCGGCGGGTCGGACAGGAAGCTGGCCGAGCCGGCGGCGGCAAGGGCAACGACGAAAACGGCTTCCATGTGCTTGGCGATGTTCACGGTGTTTCTCCTTGCGGTTGGCGGGTGGCGGGTGGCTTGCGATGTGTCCAATGTAGCCAGGGCCCGCGCAATACTCCACCGGATTGCGACGAGGCGCATGAAACGCGGGATGGCCTGCACGACGGGGCGACCGGCGCACCGCGCCGCGGGCGTCCAGCCCGACGGTATCGGCACGCTTATCGGCACGCTTATCGCCACGCTTATCGGCACGCTTATCGGCACGCTTTGCGCGTCCCCCCGCTAGGACTGGGCGAACGCGGCCATCCCGGCCGCCGGGGAGACGAGATGGGAGGAGTGTTCGCCGCGGTGCTGACCGACCTCGACGCCAGGCGCCGGAACTGGCGCCGCGCGCGCAACCTGCGCGCGGGCGGGGTGCGCGCCAGGCCGGCCGTGCGCCTGCCCGACTGGCACGCGGGCCCGCGCTTCTGGCTGGTCCTGCTCGCCGCAGGCCTGGCCCTCGGCGGCGCCCTGCTCATTGCCGGCCATGCCCGTTCGCTCGGGGCGGCGGCGCCGAACCGCCTGGCCGCGGGCGGGCCGGTGCGCACGCTGCCGGCCTTCCAGCCGGCGCTGCCGGGCGTGTCCTTCAGCGTGCCGGCCGTGCCCGGCGTGCACCTGGCCGCGCATCCGGGCGGCGCCCTGCTGGTCTTGTCAGGCATGCGCGCCGGGCGGCCGGTCGTGATCGACCTGTGTGAACAGGCACTGGCGCAAAGCGGCGGACGGCTGGCGCCGCTGCGCATCGGCTACCGCTTCGCCGATGTGGCGCGCTGGGCGGCGCGCAACGAGAGCGGGTCCAGCCCGGTCACGCTGCGCAACCTGGTGCTGGCCGGTGCGGACATGCCGCGGGTCGATATCGGCGGGTCGCTGGCGTCGCCTCTGCGGCTGGCCTGGCACGGCCGGGCGGCGCGCTGGATCGGCGACGCGAGTGCCGGCGGCATCGCGCGCGGCGAACGCGGCACGGCGGTCCTGGGCCGCGAGGGCTGGCTGGTCTGGGGCGAGCACGAGGCGCTGCGCGTCGCGCGCCGGGCCGGCGCCGCTTGCGCGCAAGGCGGCGAACTGGTGCTGACGCGCTACCG
This sequence comes from Massilia jejuensis, assembly GCF_042656795.1. Lineage (NCBI taxonomy): Bacteria > Pseudomonadati > Pseudomonadota > Betaproteobacteria > Burkholderiales > Oxalobacteraceae > Massilia > Massilia jejuensis. The sequence continues at coordinate 34,300 of NZ_JBHSMS010000013.1, forward strand.
GGCTGCATCGGGCACTGCATCGGCCGCCCTGGTCGCCGCCTTTCCCGCGCGCGGAGGGGTGACCAGTGCGCGGCTAGCTCCCGGCGACTACCGCGTTCCGGAGGCCGCCGCGGCGGCCCTGGAAGACGGCGCCCTGTTCGACGGCTTGCTGGCGCGTGGCCTGGTGCGCGTCTCGCCGGGCGCAATGATCGCGACGGCGCCGCGCGACCTGCCGGCATGGCGCGCGGCCACCCCGGGCCAGCGCGCGGCCGACCTGCGCGGCTGGGACCATGTCGTGCTCGACGCGGCGGGCCGGCGCCTGCTCGAGCGGCTCCACCATCGCGCCGACGGCGCCTATGTGCGCGAACAGATCCGCCTCTTCAATGGCGAGCGGCGCCTGCTGGCCTGGCGCCTGCGCCCGGGACCGTCGGCCGGCGCCTGGCGCGTCGAGGCGGGCGCGAATGCAGTCGCCACCGACGAGGCGATGCCGCTGGGCGCGGCGCGCCTGTTCGACCGCCTGCCGCAGGGCTGGACGCCGTGGCGGCGCGTGGCCGACTGGCCGGGCGGCGCCGCCAATGCCCGGCTCGTGCTGACGCTGGCGCAGCCGGCGCGTGGCGACGAACGCATCGCCCTGATGGTCGCCGGCCAGGTGACGCGCATCGATGGCGCGCTGCCCGCCGCGACGCGCCCGGCCTGCGCGGGCCGCGCCTGCCGCCGGCCGGACGACGTGCGCGAACTGGTGCTGGTGCCGCATGCGGGCGCGCGCCAGGTCGTGCTCGCCGCCGCGCCGCTCGACCTGGCCGGCATGGGCGGAAGCGGCGACGCCGCTTACCGCCACCTGCAACTCGAGCATGGCCGGCTCGCGTGGCGGGCGCTTCCCCGCGCGGGGCAGGCCACGGCGCCGGCGCCGGTGCAGGTGCCGGTGCCGGTTCTGCTGGCAGACCGCGCGGGCACGCCGCTGTGGGGCGCCGGCGCCGTCACCGCCGCCGCGCGCGCGGCCGGGCTGGGCACGCTGCTCGGCCTGCACCCCGGCCAGGCGAGCAGCGTGGCCGGCATGCTGGCGCGCCTGCCCTCGAAGGACGGCCGCGCGCACGCCGCCAGGCTCACGCTCGACCTGGGCCTGCAGCGCACCTCCCAGGCGGTGCTCGACTGCGTCGGGATGCGCCGCGGGCAGTGGGATGGCGCGCGCTGCCAGGGGGGAGCCGATGCCCCGGCCGGGCGCCAGGCGGGCCTGGTGCTGCTCGATACCGGCAGTGGCGACATCCTGGCCGCGGCCAGCAGCGGCAGCGCCGACCTGGCGCAGGCCGATTGGCGCGAAGTGCGCGCATTCGACCAGGTCGATCCCGCCCGCAGTCCCCTGCGCCAGGCGGCCTTCCAGCACGACGGCGGTGTCGAGCGCAGCCCCGGCTCGACCTTCAAGATCGTCAGCGCGCTGGGCCTGGAGCTGGCCGCCCGGCGCGACCCGCGCCTCGACGCGCTGCTGGACGGCATGCCGCTGGCCGGGATGGATGCGCTGGCCGCCAGCCGCGGCTTCGCCTTCCGCACCGATGCCGCGGCCTATCCGGCCGGCGGCGGCGCGCGCATCACGAACTTCCGCGACGCGGTCCCCGGCCGCCGCGCCCGGGACGGCAAGCTGGGGCTGAGCGAAGCGCTGTCCCATAGCCTCAATACCTGGTTCGCCTGGGGCGCCGAACTGTCCGACGCCAGCCTGTTCGGCAAGGCCCGGGGCGGCGCGCCCAGCCTGCGCGCGCTCGACGACACGGCCATGGACGGCGTGCGTCCGATCGCCGACATGGCGCGCCGCCTCGGCTTCGAGCGTCCGCTCCAGCTCGACGGCGGCCTGCTGCCGCCCGAGTTCGACTGGCGCGGCTGGGACGCGCTGCAGGCCAGCGCCGCCGGGATCGACCCGATCGGCTCGCGCCACGAGTTGCGCCAGATGGCGATCGGCCTGCGCATGCAGGCCACGCCCCTGCACATGGCGATGACGGCGGGCGCGGTCGGCGAAGGACGCGCGATCGCGCCGCGCCTGCTGCTGGCGCTCGACGGACAGGCGGCCAGGCCGGTGCCGGGCGCGCCGCTGGGGGTGCGGCTCGACCGGGTGCGCGCCGGCCTGCACGGCGTCGTCACCCACGGCACGGCGGCGGGCGCCTTCCGCGGCGCGCACTTCGACCGCCTGCGCGCCGGCCTGTACGGCAAGACCGGGACCGCGCCGGTGGGCGACGCCGGCCAGGCCACGGTCTGGTTCACCGGCTGGCTCGAACCGGGCAGCCTGGCGGGACAGACGCGGCGCCTGGCGTTCGCGGTATTCGTCAGCCGGTCGGACGCGACCGGGGGCGAGCATGCGGCGCCGGTGGTGGCGAGCCTGTTGCGCACCCTGGATCAAAAGCCCGAGCAGAAGGCCGACTGAGCCTCTCCAGCGCGCCTTGTTTTTGTGTTTGTATGGCATGATTTACAAAATCCGTTATCTGGCGGATACGCCATCACACCACGAGGAAGGTATGCGTTTGCCGGGAACCCGGTATCAGGAGCCAGGCTGGGAGCAGGTGCGCAAGCTGCTCGGACAGTGCTCGCTCGACGCCTTTGCGCGCTGCGACCTCGCCGGACTGCTCGCGCCCGCCGGCGGCGGCGACGGCCTGGCGCTGTACGTCGACCTGCTGGCGGCCAGCCTGCACGCGGCCGGCCGCGGCGCGCGCGGCCGGGCCGCCGGCAACAGCTATGGCGACAGCGTCGCCGAGCTGGCCCTGCTGCTGGCCTACGAGCTGGCGGCGCGGCCGGCGGACTGGGAGGCGTTTCGCACGGCCATCGCCGGCGAGCATGCGCGCGCGCCCGCCTTCTGGCGCCATCCGGGAGGTGAAGCGCTGCTGCGCAAGAAGGTCAACGACATGTTCGCCGTCCTGCGCGACAAGGTCGATGCCGACAATTACCAGGCCGCCTGCGGCCGTCCCTGCAGCCCGAACCGCCTGTACGCCTACCGCATGCTCGACACGGCCTACGGCGACATCGCGCGCCTGTTCGCCGGCTGGCAGATGCACCGCGCCCAGGTCGGCGCCATCCTCGGCCGGCCGCTGGACGCGGCGCAGCCGATCGAAGTGCGCCAGCTCGGCGCGATCGGCGCCTGCCGCCCCGAATGGATCCTGCGCTGGAGCGAGACGCTCGAGCGCTTCGGCGGCACCCCCGGTCCGCTGCACACGCGCTCGAAACGCTTCGACAGCCTGAAGGACAACCGCGAGAAGATCGGCGCCATGCTGGCCGAGATCGGCGAATATGAAGCGCTCTCGGCCAACCGCGACCGCGACTGGCTGCAGGATGCCGACACCTCGGCCGCCTGGATCGAGGATTACTGGCGCGTGCTGGACGAGTCGGGCGCGGGCAGCACGCCTGGACCGGACCAGATCCTGGAAGCGCTGGAGGACGAGGATGGCGGGCAGGCCGTGGCGCCGGAGGCAGCCGAAGCAGCCGCCGAAGCCGCCGACGCGGCCGGCGCCGCGGACGGCGCCGACGAGCCGCTCGCCGCGCTGCGCGCGCACGCGGTTTCACTGCCCCCCGGCTTTGTACTGGCGGCGGGCGCGGCGCAGGAGCCGGGCAGCTGGAGCGCGCGCATGCTGGCCGGCGCATCGCTGGCGGTGCGCCTGGCGGTGTACGCGAAGCTGCTGGGGCCGGACGACGACAGCTATCCGGACGCCTGGCGCGATCCGGCCACGAACGCGCTGCCGACGATGGTGCAGCTGGCCGCGCTCGACGGCGTCTCGCTGCCGACCCTGCGCAAGCGGCGCGATGCGGCGATCGCCAGCCTGCAGGCGCATGCAACACAGAATGGGAGAAGCGAATGAATACGGAAAGCCGGATCGAGCGCAAGCTGCGCGAACGTCTGCTGACGGCGCCGCGCGTGGCGGGCGACCGCCTGGTGCTGAGCGACGCCGTGCTGCGCGCGGCCCTCGACGGCAGCCGGCCGCTCACCGCCGGCGAGCGCGCGGCCCTGCAAGCGTCGCCCCTGACCACGCGGCGCCTGCGCACGCTGGCCCTGCAAGCACGCGCCGCCGCCAGCGACGCCTGGCACGGCAGCAGCGGCATGCTGCGCGCGGCCGACAGCGGGCAGGCGCTGCTGCACCTGGACACCGAAGATGGCTGGTGGCGCCTGCATTTCGTCGGCGCCGCCGATGCGCGGCGCGTGGTCCTGCAACTGATGCCGGAGGCCCCGTTCGCGGCGCGCCTGCTGCGCGCACGGCTGCACTTGCGTGTGGTCGACGGCGCCGGCGGCGAAGTGCTGTCCGGCCGGCTCGACCCCGATGGCGAGTGCGAATGCGCCTGGCCCTTCGCGCTCGACCCGGCCGCGCATTTCCAGCGCCACGGCGCGGCCTTCGCGGTCCAGCCGGCGCGCTAGCGATGCTCGAATTCTTCAAGCGCCTGTCGCGCGCGCCCCAGTTCGATGCCGCCGGCCTGGGCACGGACGTGATCGCGCGTCCGGTCGGCGCGGGCTGCGTGCTGCCGCCCGCCGGCGTCGGCGTCGTGGTGGCCGCCAGCGGCCACACGCGCCGCGTCAGCGCGGGCGGGCGCTTGACCCTGGCCGAGGGCGAAGCCGGCTGGTGCTTCCATCCGGGACCCTATGGCTGCGACCTGGTCCCGTTCGCGGCGGCGCCCGAGATCGGCCTGCGCCTGCATTTCGCGATTGACAGCCCGGACCGGCGCGTGACCCAGCAACGCTTCGACCTGTTCCTCGCCAGCGAAGCGGCGGGCGAGCTGACGCTGGCGAACCTGGGCGCGCGCATCGAGGCGGCCCTGCAGCGCGAACTCGGCCAGGGCAACCTGGACTTGCCGCCCTGTGCGACGCTGGACGAATGGAATGCGTTCCGGGGCGGCTTCAACCAGCTGCTCTACACCCGCTTCGGCGTCACGGTCGACGACTGCGTGCCGGTCGACCTGGGCGGCACGCGCGATTACGCGCAGGCGTTGCAGGCGCGGGCGGCCGCCGCCGTCCCGGCCGCGCCGGCCGCACCTGCCATTGCGGCGCCGCATGCGGCCGACGCGGCAGGCGGCGATGCGCGCGCGCTGCGCCGCCTGTTCCTGGAACTGCCTTGCGTGATGTGCCGCATGCGCCAGGCGGCGCTGCCGCAAGGGCAGGACGCCTTCCGCCGCCAGCAGGCCTTGCTGCGGCGGCTGGACCTGGCCTGCCTGGCGGCGTCCACCATGCCGGCGCTCGGCCTGGCGGCGCCCGGCCAGGCGCTGGCCCCCGCGGACCAGCGGCGGCGCGCCGGCCACAGCCTGCGCGCCGCCGCCGCGCTCGACGAAGCCTGGGCGCTGCTGGCGCGCCTGGAAACGGCCGGCGACGAAGGACTCGAGCGCCTGCTCGACGAAGCCGACCGGATCGTCGCCAATGTCGAGGATGCGCTGGCCGCGCGCAAGCGCACGGCCAGCGCGGAGGAGGCGGCATGAGCGCGCCTGCCCCGGCCAGGCCGGACTGCGCGGTCGTGCGCACCGTGCTCGCCGACGGCAGCGTCGCGACGGTGACGGCCACGCGCCGCCCGCGCGCCGGCCGTGCCGACGTCAAGTGCAGCGCCCCCGGCGCGCCGCTGCTGGCCGCGCGCATGGCCCTCGTCGCGCGCCTGGCGCGCCATACCGAAGCGCGCTACGACAGCCGCGACCAGGTGGTCATCAGCCTGGACCGCGCGCCGCATCCCTCGGAGCGCGACTGGGAACTGGCCGTCGTGCTGGCCGACCGCGGCGCGCGCGGCCTGCTGGCGCCCGGGCCGGGCGTCATCGCCAACGGCTGGTCCGACGCATGGCAGCTCGGGCGCATCGCGGGCCACGACACGACCAGGCTGCCGCCAGGTGCGCTGCGCGGCGGACCCGGTCATTTGCACCATCTTGGTGCATTCAGCGGCCAGCCCGACGTGGCCGCTTCGGTTTCGAGCGCGCGCGCCTGGTTCCCGCTGCACAGCGGCGGCATCAACGACGCCCTCGGCTGGGTCGAGGTCAGCGTCTACCCGCTGGGCGGGGACGGTGGCGAGGCGGCCGACGAGGACGCGATCGCCGCGCCCGGCCTCGACGGCGTGCGCCAGGCGGCGCTGCGCCAGGTGCTGCTGGGCGCGCGCCATTTCGACGGCGCCCGGACCGCGCGCTGGCGCACCACGGTGCGCTTCGGCGCCGCCGCCTTCCACGGCAATTCCTACGAACTGGCGCTGGTGCTGGCCGACCGCCTGGCGCGCGGACGCGAATTCGTGCCGCGCGGGCGCATCATCGCCAGCGGCTGTTCCAGCGCCTGGCATGCCGGGCTGGTCGAGCCGGTCGAAGGGCTGGCGCCGAAATGCGCCCTGATCGAACGGACGGCGCAGCGCGGCGACCGCGTGCTGCTGCCGCGCGCCTGGGAAACGCAGTTGCCGCCGGGGCTGGCGCAGGCGCTGCGGGCAAAGGGCGCCAGCCTGGCCTGCGTCGAGCGCATCGGAATCATTTGAAACGGCCGCGCCTGATAGAATCTGGCGCGACCGGCGCACTGTTGAAAGTCGTGAATCACCTGAGGATGGAGTCGGATCATGGTCCAGATGTTCGGTTTTGGCGGTAGCAAATGCCCGCGTTGCGAGCACAAGAACGCGGGCGGCGCGGGCTATTGCGCGGCGTGCGGGATCACGCTCGGCGCCCCGCGCAACGCGCCGCTGCTGGTGGAAAACCGCTGGGTCGCCGGCGCCGACGAGCTGGCCGTCTTCTTCGGCGTGCGGGCGCTGTCCGGCATCTTCGTGAAAACCCTGCGCGTGCCCGCCACGGCGCGCGCCTACATCCTGCAAGGCGGGCAAGCCACCGAAGTGCCGCAGGGCGAATACGAGATCGAAGGCTTCTTCTCGCGCCTGAACCATTTGCTGCGCGACGGCCACGCCGAGATCCTGGTCACGCGCACCAGTGCGCTGCCGGTCGAATTCGCTTTCGACGACCTCGAGACCGCCGAGCACCTGGCCGTCGGCGCGCGCTTGAGCGTCAGCCTGCGCGTCGAGAACGTGCCCGCCTTCGCGCGCCATTTCATGACCATGCCGGGCACAGTGACCACGGGCGAGCTGCGCGAACTGCTGCAGCCGGCCGTGCGCCAGCTCGCCGCCGAATTCATCGGCAGCCGTTCGCTGCGCGAGATGGCCGGCCGGAGTGCGCTGCGCGCCGAGTTCGACGAGCGCCTGCAAGGAGCCTTGCGCCTGCTGCTGGCCGACTATGGCCTGGGCGTGGCGCAGGTCGACACGCTGGCCCTGCGCCACGACAAGTTCGACGCCAACCGCGCGCGCATCGGCACGCTATGGCTGGCGGCCGACGAGCGCCGCGTGCAGCTGACGCACGCGCGCCAGCTCGAAGAACTGTACGACGAGCAGGCCTGGCACCGCATCGCGCGCGAAGAACAGGCGGCGCGCCTGCGCCTGCGCCGCCTCGAACTGCAGGAAAGCGAGACCCTCGACCGGGGCGAGGTCAGGCTCGATCATGCCGAGCGCGCCATCGCCCTGCGCGCGCGCGAGATCGACCTGTATGCGCGCGTGGCCGAAGCGAAGTCCAGGCGCGAAGCGGTCGAGCGCGGCGCCGGCGAGCTCCTGGCCGAACTCGAGCACGACCTGGCGCACAAGCGCGGCCAGCGCGCCGGCGCCCAGGCCGAATGGGCGCACCTGCAAGCGCTGGCCGCGATCCGCATGCGCGGCGCGCTCGAAGTGGCGCAGCAGGAAGCGCAGCAGACGCGCACCCTGGCGCGCCAGCGCTTTGCGCAACAGCTGCTGGCCCAGCAGATCCGCAACAAGGTCGAGCAGGCCAAGGACATCGAGGATGCGGTGCGCCAGCGCGCGGAACTGGCCCGCCTGCGCGCGAACGAGCAGGCGCTGTCGCAGCGCGCGCGCGCGCTCGACGAGGAAGAGCACAAGGCCCAGTTCGGCCTGGTGCTGCTGGCCAACGCCGCGCGCCGGCGCGCACTCGAGCGCGAAGAGGAATGGATCGAGCTGCAGGCGCAAGCCAGGGTGCGGGCGCACATGCGCGGCGAGGACCTCGAGGCCGAAGGCGTCAGGCAACAGATCGACGCCTTGCGCCGCACCGGCGGCCAGCAAGAGTCGATCGCCCAGCACGAGAAGCTGCTGCGCACGATCGAGGCCGAGCAGCGCCAGGCGCGCGCCGCCAGGGAAGTCGAGCTGCTGGCCGAAGAACGCCGCCACCAGCAGCGCCGCGCCGAGCAGGAAGCGAACTGGCAGCAGGAATTGCGCCGCCTGGGCGCGCAGCGCGCCGAACGCGCCGCCGAGCTGGCGCACGCCCTCGACCTGGCGCGCCTGGACATGGCGCGCGCCGAGTCGCTCGACGCGCTCGACGACACCACCAAGCTGGCCGTCGCGGCCGCGCCGAATGCGGCCGTGCTGGCCGACTACCTGAAGACCCGGGTGCATGCGGGCATGGACGCCGGCCAGCTGGCGGCCCTGGCCGGCGTGGTGGCCGCCGGCGGCGCGAACGAAGCGGCGAGCCTGGCCCGGGAAGCCATCGCGGGCGAACGCGCGCGGCGCGACGCCGAGGTCGACCAGGACCGCCGCCACCAGCTCGCGCTGCTGGCGCTGCAGAACGACGTGAACAAGACGGCGCTCGGCGCCCAGGCGCAGGTGGCCGGCACGGTGGGCGCGGCGCTGGCCGCGGCCGGCGCGCCCGCCAGGGCCTGCGCCTGCATCCATGGCCACCCGGTACGCGGCGGCGACCGTTTCTGCGGCGCCTGCGGCGCGCCGCTCGCTTGACGAAAGCGCGATGCAAACTGCCATCGACAAGATCCGCGAGCTGCGCGCCCTGCACGAGGACGGCCTGCTGAGCCGCCAGGAATTCGAGCAGCGCAAGAACGCGATCCTCGACGCCGCCCACGTGCCGCCGGCGGGCAGTCGCGCGGCCCCGGCAGGCGCGCCGCGCGGAACCGAACTGGGCTTGATGGTGGGCCAGCAGGTCGGCCCGGCCAACCGCCGCTACCGCCTCGAACGCCTGATCGCGCTGGGCGGCATGGGCCAGGTGTGGCAGGCGACCGACCTTGCCACGCATGCGGAACTGGGACACAGCGCCCAGGTCGCCTTGAAGATCCTCTCGCCCGAAGTGACGGAAAGCTCGGGCCACGCCAAGCTGCTGGTGCAGGAAGCCACGCGCGCGCGGCGCCTGGCGCACGAACACATCGTGCGCGTCTACGACTGGGCCCAGGACCCGGCGACGGCCAGCTATTTCGTGATCATGGAATGCCTCGAAGGCGAAGACCTCGACAGCCTGCTGGCACGCGAGGGAACATTACCGCTGGCGCGCACGCTGGCGCTCTTGCGGCCGGTCGGCGTCGCCCTCGACTACGCCTGGGACAAGCACCGCCTGGTGCACCGCGACATCAAGCCGGGCAATGCCTTCGTCACCGCGCGCGGCGAGGTCAAGCTGCTCGACTTCGGCATCGCCGCGCGCGTGCGTGCCGGCGGGCGCGCCTCGACCGAGGCCCCGGCCTTGTCGGGCACGCCCGGCTACCGCGCGCCGGAAGCGGGCAGCGCCGCAACGGCGCCCTCGCGCGCGCTGGACGTGTATTCGGTGGCGGTGATGGTGCACCAGATGGTGGCCGGGATCGCCGCGCCCGCGACCGGCGCGCCCGCCCGGCCGGACAACCTGAGCGACGACCAGTGGCGCGTGCTGGCGAGCGGCTTCGCGCACGACCCGGCGGCGCGCCCGCCCAGCGTGTCGCAGCTGCTCGACCTGCTCGGCGCGGCGCCGCAACGGGCCGGCGCGGCCGCCGCCGCGCCGGCCGCCT
>NZ_JBHSMS010000013.1:44099-250231 GCF_042656795.1 Massilia jejuensis
CCGAAGCGCCTGCCGCCGCCGACAGCGCGCCCGCCGCCGCACCCGTGCCCGATCCGGCCGCGCGCGGCCTGGCCGCGGCGGCGGCGACGGCGGCCTGTCTCCACGCCCGGCAGCGCCTGCGCGAACAGCAAAAGCAGGAGCGCGCCGAAGCGGAAGTGGCGCGCCGCGCGCGCCGCGAAGCGTTGCGCGCGCAGCTGGCCGCGCGCCGCGACGAGGAAGCGGCGAAGACGCGCCAGGCCCAGGACGAGTCCCAGCGCAAGGCGCTGCACGCCAAGGCGGCCGCCGCTTACCTGGCCGAGCAGGAACGCGCCAAGACGCCGTCGGCGGCCGCGCCCGCGACCGCGCCGGCAACCGCGCCGGCCCTGCTGCGCGACCGCTTCGTCGACGGCGAGGGTGCCGGCCCGGAGCTGGTCGTGCTGCGCGCCGGCCGCTTCCAGATGGGTTCTCCGGAACACGAGCGCAAGATCGCGATGGCCTCCGGCGCGCAAGAGAACTGGCTGGCGCGCGAGACGCCCCAGCACTGGGTCGGCATCGAACGGCCCTTCGCCATCGGCCGCTATCCGGTGACGGTCGGCGAATGGCGCGTTTTTGCCGAGGCGACCGGCTGGCTGCCCGGCGCCGAGGTCGATTGGGCCGCGCCCGGCTTCCCGCAGACCGACCTGCATCCGGTGGTCGGCGTCACCTGGCACGACGCCCGCCGCTACGTGGACTGGCTCTCGGACCGCACCGGCCGCCGCTACCGCCTGCCGAGCGAAGCGGAATGGGAGTACGCCTGCCGCGCCGGCACCAAGACCGCCTTCAGCTTCGGCGACGCGATCGACACGCGCCTGGCCAACTACGACGGCAATTTCACCTGGAATGGCGGCCCGCGCGGCGAGTACCGGCGCGGCACCACGCCGGTCACGCAATTCGCGCCCAATCCCTGGGGCCTGCACGACATGCACGGCAATGTATGGGAATGGGTACAGGATGTCATGCACGACAGCTACGCAGGCGCCCCGGTCGACGGCAGCGCCTGGGAAGAGGGCGGCGAGCGCGCGCGCCGCATCCTGCGCGGTGGCTCCTGGCTGTACAACCCGCGCTACCTGCGCTCGGCGCTGAGGAACGGCTTTTCGGCGGTGATGGCGAACGATATCGTCGGCTTTCGCGTGGTGCGCGAGCTGCCCGAGGCCCCGGAAGCGGCCGACGTTTCCTGAAATTGATTTCCCAGACGTAGGGTGTGGAAGTCCGCCCGCGCGCGCGCTAAGCTGATGGCAGTCGAACGGTTCTTTTCTCGCACAGGAGGACGTGCCATGAAGATCCCGGAAGAGCTGCGCATCCCGGCTGTCGTGTTCGCCTTGCAGGCGATCCTGCTGGCCGGCTGCGGCCTGATTTTCCTCCTACTGATGCCGATGGGGCGTTAAGAACCTATCCCAGTAGGAAATGAGTCGTTGCTGACGCGCCTGACAAGGGGGGCTGCGTTGCTCGTCGTTGCGTGGCGCGCCGCGCGGCCTCGTCGCGCCTTGCTCCCGCTCGCCATGCATCGTCATCAACTTCCTCCTTCCTGCCGGGATAGGTTCTAAGCCCCCGCCAGATACCGCACATCCGCGGCGCGCACGCGGGCAGGCGGCGTGGCAGGCTCATCCTGGTATTCCGGATACGGCCGGGCGGCGAAGCGCGCCCCCTGTGGCCAGCCCGCCAGGCCGGCGCCGGCCAGCGCCGGCGTCAGCGCCGTCTGCTCGCCGCTGGCCGGGTCGAGATGCCAGAAGCCGCCATCGCGGTGGAACAGCAGCGGCAGGCCGAGCGCGCCCAGGCGTGGCGCGGCCGTCAGCGTGCGTTCCGGGTCCATCAGGTAGAACGCTTCGTGGGTCATGCCGGCGTCGAGCCGGTGCAGCAGGATTCCATTCGGCAGCAGCGCCGTCACTTCCAGGCTGACGACCCCGGGAATGCTGGCCGTCAGTTCGATGCGCATGCCGGGACGCAAGGCCACCGGCGCATGCTTGCCGGGCCAGGCGCCGTCGACCAGCACGCCGTAGCGTGACACGTCCTCGATTTCGTACCCCTCGCGCGCGCGCCGGATCAGCGCGTGGCGGCTGGAAATGCGGCGCGTCAGCCCATCGAGCGCGGGGCCCGATTCGCCATGGTGCATGAGGCGGATGTCGGCATCGGCCGCGCCCGGTTCGCCGCGGCCCAGCACGCACTCGTCGAGCGCGAACAGGCGCAGATAGCGCGCGCCGTGCTCACTGGACAAACCGGACGACCCGGACGACCCGGCCGCCACCAGGCAAGCCGAGCCGGTCGGGCAGGGATGGGCGGCGGCCTGGGACGGCACGTCGATTTCGAGCAGGTCTTCGTCCCAGGCGATGCTGGAAAAGCCGAGGTCGATCTTGCCGGCGCGTCCGTCGAGGTCGAGGTGGGCGATGCCGGCATTCGATGCGCGCACGTCGACGTCGAGGCGGCCGCCGCCGGTGCGGGCCTGGACGCGCGCGATCGAGGCGTCGTCGGCATGCACGCGCACGTTCTTGTGGGTGGCGAGGAAGGTCTGGTGGATCTCGTGCAGGCTGGCGTCGGCGCGCGGCGCCAGGACCAGCAGCGCGGCGACCCAGGTCCGGGCCGCCGCCGCCGGCGTTTCGGCGCGGCTGTGCAGCTCGACCTCGATGCGGTACTGGCCATGTTCCAGCTTACGCGAGGAAAATTCGAGGAAGACCGGTAGCCACTCGCCGCGCACGGTGCGGGTAAAGACGTGGCGCTCGCCATTGTCGAGCAGCAGGCGCGAACTGGCGAGCAGGGTGACTTGTGCGGCGCAGTCCGCCGGCATGCCGCGCAGCGCGAGTTTCAGCACCTGGCGTCCGCCCGCCGCGCGCGGATCGAAGCCGCTCACGTGCAGGTGCGGGCGCACGGCGGCCTCGGGCGCGGCGACGGCAACCCCGGCCGTCGCCATCTCGCCGGGGATGCAAGCCGGCGCAAGCGCCGCCGGCTGGACATGGCCATGCGCGCAGGCGGCCTCGCCTGGCATCACCCAGACGGTGCAATGCGGATGATCGGGATGGCTGCAACGGTTCATGGAATAAGCCTCGTGGACCGGGACAGCTTACGCGGATCGGCCCGGCCGTGGCGCGCGGCTGCGGCCGGCTTTATATTGACTTAATACATTATTTCATATTTCAGGGCAACAGTCGTTCAGGCCGGCTGAGGCAGCGCCGTCTCGTCGCGGCCGGCGCTCGCCAGCCGGAACACGATGGCCGTCAGGTTATCGGGCTGCACGCCCACCGGCGGCCGTTGCGCCATCTCCGCGAACAGCGCCTCCAGGCAGCCGGCCGCATCCCGTCCCGCGAACAGGCGCGGCCAGCGCGCGACGAACTCGGCCGGATCGCTGCTGGACCAGAAGCCGTCGGTCGCCAGCAGATAGGTCGCATCCGGGCGCAGCACCAGCGCGCGGCGGTCGGCCAGCGCGCGCAGCCAGGGCGGCAGCACGGCAGGCTCCAGGCCGACCAGCGCGTCGTCGAGGCGGGCCGGGTCGAACAGGGTATTGCCGAGGATAAAGGCCTGGGCGATCTGCGGCGCGTGGCTGCCATGCACCTGCCGCCACCAGCCGTCTTCATCGAGCAGCCCGGCGATTGCCAGCACGGTGGCCGGTACGTGGTCGACCGTCAGCGGCCGCGCGCCGCCCGGCGTGATTTCATACAGGCGCGAATCGCCCGCATGCCAGAGCAGCGCACTGCCGTCCGGCGGCAGTTCCAGCATCGTCAGCGTGGTGCCGGGACGCGGGCCGGGTTCGTGCAGGCCGTCGAATCGTTGCTGGAGCCGATGGTGCAGGCGGTCGAGGTGCAGGCCCAGGCTGGCGAGGTCGGCGCAGGCGGGGATCGCCAGCAGGCCGGCGGCGACGGCTTCGGCAGCTTCACGCCCGTGGCCGTGGCCGCCCATGCCGTCCATGACGGCCAGGCGCAGGTGGCCCCGCGGCCAGCCGTCGACGTGCACCGACTGCGCCGCGCCGCCCAGCAGGAAGCGCGCCTGGCCGCCCGCATCGATGGTCAGGTAATTGTCCTGGTTTTCGGACCGCAGCACGGGTCCGGCACCGATCCTGCTGTCCGCCGCCAGCTCCAGCCGGCCGCCGTACATCGCGCTCTCAAGCATCCTGCTCCTCGCATCGTCATCGGCGCGCCCGCGCCGCGTGCATATCGTATGCTATGTCATCGCCATCGAACAGCGCGGCACGCCATGCTGATCCGCCCCTTCGTCGCTTCCGACCTGGTTCCCTGCGCGCGCCTGCTGCGCGCCAGCGCCAGCGAGTTCATCGTCCACGCGTCGCCGCGCGAGGCCGCCTCCACCTTCCTGCGCGAGAACGACGAGGCGGGCTTGCGCGGCTCCCTGGCGGCCGGCCACGTCTACCATGTCGCCGCCGACGAGGCAGGGCCGGCGGGCTTCATCGCCATTCGCGGCAACAGCCACGTGGTCCACCTGTTCGTCGACAAGCGCTGGCACCGCCAGGGACTGGCGCGGCGCCTGTGGGAGCGCGCGCGCGCCACCGCCGTGGCACGCGGGGGCGATGGCGCCTTTACCGTCGATGCCTCGAACCATGCCGTGCCGGTGTACGCCGCCTTCGGCTTCGCGCCGACCGCGCCGACCCGGTGCAGCAAGGGCCTGTACTTCACGCCGATGCGCTTCGTGCCCGGGTGAATCGCCGTTACTGCCCGCGTTCTTCCGCGCGGCGCAGCCAGAGGCTGCTGGCCCAGCCATCGACGCGCCGGCCGCCGGCCGCGTGGCTCACCTGCCACCAGTCGCCGTCGCGCCGTCCGGTCGCCCGCACCACCGATCCCGCCGGCAGCACCAGCACGCGGCGCGCACCCACGCCGTGCCCGGCGCGCAGGTTGAGGGCGTCGGCAACGCGGTAGCGCTGCCCGGCCAGCGGAGCCGGCCCGGGCGCCGGCGGCGCGGCCGTGGATGCGGCCGCGGCCGCCGCCGGCGGCGCCAGCCACCACCACAGCGCGCCGCCGATGAGGCTGGTTCCCAGCACCAGCACCGCCAGCGCGCGCGCGTTCGGCCGGCGCCACCAGGCCTGCGGCGTGCAGCGCGCCGCCAGCACCAGGGTGGCCAGCAGCGCGGCGCCGAAGCAGGCCGGGGCGATCAGGGCCGGCGCCATCGGGACCGGAAACATCTCAGCCCTCGACGCGCAGCACGTAGTGGCCTGCCACGATGTGGTGCCCAAGCGGCATCAGGTAGGGCGCGTCCGGCGTCGCCGTCTCGATCGCGGCCACGAAGGCGAGGCGCTCGTCGAGGTGGTACAGGGCCTGGGTCGCCGACTCGCGCGTGATGCGGTAACCGTCCGGGCCGGCTTCGAAACCGAAGGCATTGCGCGACAGACCCAGGCGGTCCGCGCCGCCGGCGTCGGCGCCGTCGGCGCCGCGCAGGCAGGTGGCGGCGTCGAGCACGCGCAGGTTGGCCAGCATCGGTGCGGCACGTCCGAAGACATGGCGCGTGCCGCCGATGACCGGCATGGCTTGCGGCTGCGGCAGGCAAACGATGGCGCTGTAGCGCTCGGCCATCCGGGCTGCGGGCGCCAGCACGCGCACGTCGACGCCGTCGAGCGGCGCGAAGCGGTTCGGCACGGCGATGCGCTGGCGGCCGTCGGAAGTGACCGCGTACACGGCGTCGCCGGCGTCGAGCGCGAAGCCGAGCAGGGCGCCGGGCGTCAGCGCGCCGGCCGACAGGTCGCGCGCGATGCCGAACTCGATGGCGGCGGCACCGGTGTCGCGGTAGCGCGACAGGCGCGGCAGGGCCAGCGCGGCCAGGCTGACGCGCTGGCGCATCACCGGCGCATAGGTCGCATCCTGGACGCTGGGCGGCGCGGCGTCCGGCGCGGCGGCGCGGTGCAGGACCGGGGCCGCGGTCAGGTCGGCGTCGTCGAGCGCGGGCGCCCGGGTTTTCCAGACGGCGGGTGCGCGCACGGGGCAGGGCGCGCTCATGGCGGCCTGCGTCGCGTCCAGCGTGGCAGCCGCCTGCGGCTGGCTGGCCGCGATCTTCAACAGCAGGCGCGGCGGCGTGGCCGAACTCGCGCAGGCGCGGGCGCGGATCGTGTAGTAGCCGCTCGCAGGGTCGAAACTGCATTCGAAGGCGTCCTTCGGACGCACCTGCACTTCGAGCGGGGTATCGGGGCCGTCGTTGATGAGGAGGATGCTGGCGTCCTGCGCGAACGGCCAGCCGGGCACGGCGTGGGTCGCGCTGGCGGCGTCCATGCCGAGCACCGTCAGGCGCTGGTTCGGATACACCGGGCAGATCGGCTGCCAGATCGCGCTGTCGCGCGAGACCGCGACCGTGTACAGCACTTGCTCGTCCGGCGCCGGCAGGTAGACCGCATGGCCGAACTTGACTTCGACCTGGCCCGGCGCGAGATCGTTCGAGCCGAGCACGTGGTAACGCACGTCGTCCGGTCCGAGCAGGTCGCCGAAGTCCTTCTGGTGCAGCGCCTGCAGGGTCTGGGCCAGGTCGCGCACGCGCGCGCCGCGGGTCAGGTGGCGGTCGTCGTCGACCTCGTCCTGCGGCAGCACCAGGGTGACATGGGAAAAACAGCGGGTGGCGGCGCGCCCGCGCTGCTCGCGCGGAGCGCGCTCGAGCAGGTCGCGCAGGAAGGGCCGGCGCGCGAGCAGGGCCAGGCCGGGCGCCTGCCACAGGGCCTCGGCATTGAAGACGTCGCTGACGCGGTTCAGGGTTTCGTGTTGGACGTAGACCGGCATGGTGGATTCTCCTCGATGGTTGGCGCGGCTGGGCTACCCAGAACAAGCAGGGGGAAGATGAAAAACAGCAGGTGCGAGCCGCCGGCGGACAGGAAACTCATCGGCTGGCCCATGACGGGAAAGAAGGCGAGGTTCGTCCCCCAGGACAGCAGGAAGTGGCCGAACACGAAGGCGGCGCCGCCGCAGAGCACGAAGCAGCGAAAGCGCCCGAGCCAGGCCTGGCGGTAGTCGCGCGCCCGGCTGCCGTCCTGCCAGGCGCGCCAGGCGGCGTGCAGCAGCGCGCCCAGGAACAGCGCCTGCAGCGCCCACAGCATCAATCCCGCGATCAAGCCGTGCCGTCCCAGCAGGAAGGAAGGCGCGAAATCGTCCTGGACGGCCGGAATGGCGAGCGCATCGAGGGCGCCGCCGCCCAGCGCCGCCAGGCCGAGCAGGCCGTCGGCGCCGAACCAGCCGCCATGCGCGATCGCCTGCGCGCCCAGCAGCAGTTGCTGTCCGGTGTGCGGGTGCGCGGCCGGGTCGAGCCAGACGCCGAAGCGCTCGCCGTAGAACTGCCACTGCGCCACGTCGACCGGCGCGGCGCCGCGCACCATGGCCAGGCCCAGCAGGCAGCCGGCGGCCAGCAGCGCGACCAGCAGCGCGGGCGCGGCTTTGCGCGCCGCGCACGACCAGGCCAGCAGCATGGCCGCGGCCCAGACCAGCAGCAGGATCAGGGGCGAATAATCGTCGACCTGCACCAGGGCCACCGCCAGCAGCACGATGAACAGCAGGGCGGGCGAGGCCAGGCGCAGCCAGCGCAGGGGCGCGCTGGCGCGGCCGTCGCCCGCGCCCAGGCCCAGCGCCACGCAGTGGGCGGTAAGGACGCTCAGGGCCAGCTTGGCGAATTCCACCGGCTGCAGGTCGAACACGCCGGTCTCGTTGCCCCAGACAACTTGCAGCAGCAGTGCCGCCAGCGCCGCGCCGGCCAGCACCAGCAAGAGCAGTTCGACGCGCGCCTGGCGCGGCGCCTGGCCAGGCGCGAGCAGCATGGCGATGCCGGCCAGGCCGAGTCCCAGCGTGCTGGCGGCGGCGGTTTTCTGGAAGTGGCGCAGCCAGGAGGTGTCCGCCGCCCCGATGCCGAGCTCGAGTTGCAGCAAGAGGCCGGCGGCGAGCAGCACGACGCCGGCCGTCATCACGGGGGAAGCGCGGCGCGCGGCCAGCGTGTACCAGAGCGCGGCCCAGGACAGCAGCAGGGTCGGCGCCACGCCCGGCGCCTGGCCGGCGCGCTGGAGCAGCAGCAGGCCGAGCCCGGCGCCGGCAAGCGCGCAGGCGGCGCCGATCCGGATGGGGGCCGAACGCGCCGTCCGTCGCCGGCGCGCGAAGCAGGCGGCCAGGAGGCCGGCAAGGGCGGCGCCGGCCAGCCACCAGGAGGCGGCCGCCGGCCAGGCCCAGGCGTCGCGCCGCTCCCAGCGCCAGCGCACGCCTTGCGGCAGCGCGCTGCGCGCCTCGGCGAACAGCGCGACGCGCTGCCTGGGCTGCAGGCGCAGGACGTCGCCCTCGATGCGCGCCAGCATGCGGGTGCGGCCGACGCCGATGGCCGTGACCTGCGTCAGTGCCTGCTCGGCCAGCGCCAGGTCGCGCGGCACGCCGTTTTCCATGACCAGCAGGGGCGCGCGCTCGGGGCCGGTGGCGGCGCTCAGTACCGCCACCCCATCCTCGAAGACGATCTGCGCGCTGCCGGACGCCGCGCCGGCGTTGCCGAGCTGGGTGCCGCAGGAGAGGTTGCCGCCCATGCGCAGCGCCCGCGCGACGCCGAGCGCCGGCGGCGCCCAGCGGTTCCACAGGCCGAGCAGGCGCGCGCCGGGCCCGGCGCCGGGACAGGCGGCGAGCACTTCGCCGTCGCGGCGCACGCGCGCGCCATCGTATTCCCAGGCGTGCGCGCCGTCGCCAAAGGTGAGCGCGCCGGCATCGGCGGCGCTGACGCGGTAATGGGTCGCGCCCAGCTGGAACTGCTGGCCGGCCCTGAGGACGCGCGCGCCGCCGCGCAGGCGCTCGGGGCCGCGCTCGAAGCGCAATCCCTGCACGCCGTCGGCACTGGCGGCATACCAGGCACCGGCGCCATCGCGGCGCAGGCGCAGGTGGGTGGTGCCGGCCTGGGGCGCGGCCAGTTCGGCGCGGCCGAGCACCATCTCGGCGCCGCGCGGCAGGGACAGGTCGATCGCGGCCGGCAGCCAGGCGGGCGCCGTGCGCAGCAAGGCCAGTGCCTGCAGGGCGCACAGCAGCGCCAGCACGGCGGCGGCGAGGCTCTTCCAGCCGATGGCGCGCATCACGCGGCCCTCCGTGCGGCCCGGCCCTGGGCGGCGGCGATCAGGCGGCTGATCGCCAGCGCGTGCGGCGGGCGGTCCTGCGCGCGGGGCGCGAGCAGGACGCGCAGCAGCGCCAGCGCCGCCGAAGCATCGCCTTCGCCGCAGGCGCAGTCGAAAAAGCGCGCCGCTTCGTCCGGCGCCAGGATCGGCGGCAGGGCGTCGCGCGGCCGGCCGGCGGCGGGGCCGTGGGCGCGGAAGGCGTCGCCGCAGGCGCTGCCGTAGCGCAGGGTGGCGCCGTCGGTGACGAGGTAATAGAAGAGGGCGCCGAGGGCGAAATAATCGGTGCGCGGTTCGGTCAGGTAAGCGAGGGGCGCGTCCGGCAGGGCGGGGAAGAACTGCTCGGGCGCCTGCCAGCTCGCAGTGCCCAGGTAGGAATGGGCGCCACTGTCGGCCAGGCTGCGGCTGGTGCCGAAGTCGGCCAGCTTCAGGCTGTCGGTGGCGGCGTCGACCAGCAGGTTGGCCGGCTTGAGGTCGAGATGGCGCCAGCCGTGCTGGTGCATCCTGGCCAGCGCCGCGTTGACCTGTGCGAGCCAGGCCAGCGCGCGCGCCAGGCCGGTGCGGCCGCCGGCGGCAGTCCTGGCCGCCATGTTGGCCGCCAGGTCGCCGTCGAGCAGTTCGAGCGCCATCGCGGGCAGGCCGTCGTGCATGCCATGGTCGAGCAGGCGCACGATATGGCGCGCATCCCAGGGGGCGAGCTGCGACAGGAAAGCGATTTCACGCGCGGCGCAGTCGCGCCAGCGTGCGCGCAGGGCGGGTTCGGCGCAGTCCATCCGGTCGCGGTTGACGAGCTTGAGCGCGGCCGCGCCGAAGCCGGCGCGTTCGGCGCGCCAGACCAGACCGTAGCTCGAGCCCGCCAGCTGCTCGCACAGCCGGTAGTGGCCCCCGCCCAGCGTCACGATGTCGCCGCATTCCATCATGTCCCCCCCGGATGAACGCGGTCCCGATGCCGCTGCCTGGAGCTAGCGGGGGGAAGCGGAAACGGACCGCAGGCTCGGGACGAACAACGCGCTGTTCGCGTTCAATGTCAACCGCATCGGGCGCCGCGCGCCGCCCTCGGCACGTCCTGCGCCGTTCCGATGCGCTCGCCGGCGCCGCGTCAGCCGGACAGCTGCCTGGACAAGTGCTGGAACGGACCTCCCTGCATGGGTTGCGCGGCGCTGGCGTCGCCGTGCCTGGATTTGCGCAGTCCAGGATGCTTCGGCAGTCGATCCGGAGCGCGCAAAAAAAAAGCGCGTCCGAAGACGCGCCTGTTTGCAAGACAGGGGCCTGTCAGCGGCGATAACGCTCGTAGTAGCCATCGTGATCGCGGTCGCGGTAGCCGTCGCGGTAGCCGTCCCGGTAACCGTCGTGGTCGCGGTAGCGGCGGCCGTCGCGCTCCCAGCCGCGGTCGTAGGCGGCGTGGTGGTAACCGTGCTGACGCCGCACGCGCTGCTCGACGTAAACGACGGTCGGCTCGCGGTAATAGTGCGGCTGCTCGTAATAGACCTGGCGCGGCTGGTGATACACCGGCGCCGGCTGATAATAACCGGTCGAGGCGTAGCCGCGGTTATCGTAGTGGCGGCCACCGTGGCCGCCGATCGAATGGCCGACCGCCGCGCCGAGGACGCCGCCGACCAGCGCGCCGCTACCGCCGCCCGCGGCGCCGCCAACAGCTGCCCCGAGCAGGGCGCCGACCGCGAGATTCGTTCCACGGTCGCCGGCGAATGCCGAGGGCGAGACGGCGACAGCGGCCAGGATCACCGCACCAAAGCATTTTTTGTTCAACATGGCTGTTCCTTTGCTGCCTCAACGAGGATCGACATGATCGCTGCGACGCCGGGCATGGAACGGACTATAGTGGCGCGCGTCGCCGCTGGCACGTGCTTATACAGATTTTTACAACTGTTCCGTTCCTGTTAACATTACTTCGGCAAGCCTTGCAGATCGGCCACTGCTCCCCATCTGAGAACTTATCGAGGAACAAAGGCCACCTTGCACCGCTTCCGGGCCGGTGAGCCAATATCTACTCAGTTCCGGTCGACCAATCTGCTTCACCTTGCGCCCGAGTCCCCATGTCCGCACGCCGTAACCTGGCCGTATTCCTTTCCCTGCTGGTCCTGCTGCACGCCTACATCGGCTTGCGCCTGCTGCCCGACCTCGGCGTGGGCCTGCCCGGAATGCTGGGCGGCACAGTCCTTTTGCTGGTCTCGACCGTGCTGGTGCCGGTCGGTTTGCTCTCGTCCTCGCTGCGGCGCCGGCGCCGGTCGGAACGGCTGGCCTGGGCCGGCCTGCTGGCCATGGGCCTGTTTTCCTCGCTGATCGTGCTGACCTTCGTGCGCGACCTGGTGCTGCTGGCGGCGCTGGCGACCGGCCTCGGCAGCGCCGAACTGGACTATTACAGCGCGCCGGCCGTGCCCTTGCTGGCGCTGGCGGTCACCCTCGTCGGCTTCTTCAACGCCCGGCGCGTGGCGCGGGTGGTGAAGGTGGACGTGCCGATCGACGGCTTGCCGGCGGCGCTGCACGGCTACGCCATCGCGCAGATATCGGACATCCACGTCGGCCCCACCATCAAGCGTCCGTATCTGGACGCGATCGTCAACCGCGTCAACGGCCTCGGCGCCGATGCGATCGCGGTCACCGGCGACCTGGTGGACGGCAGTGTGCAGCGCCTCTCGGCCCATACCCAGCCGCTGGCCCGGCTGGCGGCTCCCGACGGCGCCTTCTTTGTCACCGGCAACCACGAATACTATTCGGGCGCCGAGGAGTGGATCGTGGAATTGCGCCGTCTCGGGCTGACAGTGCTGCTCAACGAGCACGTGGTGCGCGTGCGCGGCGGAGCCTCGCTGATGATCGCGGGCGTGGCCGATTTTTCGGCCCACCATTTCAATCCGGCCCACCGCAGCGATCCGGTGGCCGCCGCCGCCGGCGCGCCGCGCGGGCTGGCGGTCCGCATCCTGCTGGCGCACCAGCCCCGTAGCGCGACGGCCGCGTCCGCCGCCGGCTTCGACTTGCAGCTATCGGGCCATACCCACGGCGGCCAGTTCTTCCCATGGAATCTGTTCGTGCCGCTGCAGCAGCCGTTCGTGGCCGGCCTGCACCGGGTGCGCCGGCTCTGGGTCTACACCAGCCGCGGTACCGGCTATTGGGGACCGCCGAAGCGCTTCGGGGCGCCATCGGAAATCACGCTGCTGCGGCTTGTACCGGCCTGAGCCGGGGAAAGGATGGCGGCGGGGGGGTATGTGGCCCGGGTAGGTGGCCCGGGTAGGTGGCCCTGTAAGGACAGCAAAAAGTTGCCGGATGCGCTATCGTTCTCCTCCTCTCCACTCGAAGGATCGAACGCATGAACCGTCTCCGCCAGCCCACCCTCGGCCTTCTTGCCGCAGCCCTGTTCGCCGGCGCAGCCCACGGCGCCAGCCCCGGCAACGATCCGGCCGCCCTGGCGAAGATCCGCGACACCGCGCTGCAAAGCGATTACGCATGGGAACGCCTGGCGGACATGACCGACCTGATCGGACCGCGCCTGTCCGGTTCACCTGGCGCGGCGGCGGCCGTGACCCAGGTGGCCGAGGCCATGCGCGGGCTGGGCGCGAAGGTGACGCTGCAGCCGGTGAAGGTGCCGCACTGGGTGCGCGGGCTGGAGACGGGCGAACTCGTCGATTACCAGGGCCGCCCGGCGGCGGTGACCCAGCGCGTGGTGCTGAGCGCGCTCGGCGGTTCCGGCGCCACCCCGGCCGCCGGCCTGGTGGCGCCGGTGCTGGTGGTGTCGAACTTCGAGGAATTGAAGGCGCAGTCGGCCAGGGTAAAGGGCAGCATCGTGCTGTTCGACGTGCCTTTCGACCAGGACATGGCCAACCGCGGCCTGGCCGGCCAGGCTTACGGCCAGGGTTCGAACTACCGGACCAACGGTCCGCGCATGGCGGCCGAACTGGGTGCGGCCGCGGCGCTGGTACGTTCGGTGGGCGGCGCCACCTACCGCCTGCCGCATACCGGCGCCACCAACCTCCAGGACGGAGCGCGCATCCCGGCCGCGGCCGTCACGGTCGAGGATGCCATGCTGATGAGCCGCCTGGCCAAGCGCGGCCCGCTGCGCATGCGCCTGGTGCTGACGCCCCAGATCCGGCCGGACGCCGACAGCTTCAACGTCA
This sequence comes from Massilia jejuensis, assembly GCF_042656795.1. Lineage (NCBI taxonomy): Bacteria > Pseudomonadati > Pseudomonadota > Betaproteobacteria > Burkholderiales > Oxalobacteraceae > Massilia > Massilia jejuensis. The sequence continues at coordinate 57,276 of NZ_JBHSMS010000013.1, forward strand.
TCGCCGACTTGCCGGGCACGGACAAGGCCGACGAAATCGTGATCGTCTCGGGTCATCTCGATTCCTGGGACCTGGCCACCGGCGCCCACGACGACGCCTCGGGCGTGGCCAGCGCGATGGCCGTGTTCGAGACCTTGAAGAAGCTCGACTACCGGCCACGCCGCACGATCAGGATGATCGCCTGGATGAACGAAGAAAACGGCACGCGCGGCGCGCGCACCTATCTCGAGGCAAACACGGCGAATGCGGCCAATCACGTCGGCGCCATCGAAAGCGACAATGGGGCAGGGCGTCCATTCGGCCTGCGCGCCAGCGTACCGGCGACCTCGACGCGCCTGTTCGCGCCGCTCCAGGCGGCCCTGCAGCCTATCGGCGCCGGCGTATTCCAGCGCCAGGATGCGCTCTCGACGGGCGACCTGTCCGGCCTCGAACGCGCCGGCGTGCCCAGTTTCGCGCCGCTGATCGACACCTCCACCTATTTCGATTACCACCATACGCCGGCCGACACGCTCGACAAGGTCGACCCAGGCAACCTGCGCCGCCACGTGGCGCTGATGGCGGCCACGACCTGGTTCCTGGCCAATGTCGAGGAACCGATCGGGCGCGCCAGCGTGCCGCCGCGTTAAGAAGCGTCTACCTGCACGCAATGCGGCCGGCGCCACGGCGGCGTTGCAGGCAGGCGCAGGCGCATGGTGCGAGGCTGCCGCCACGCCGGTAGCGCGGTGCGGTACGCCCGTGTCCTCGCTGCAGGTGCGCGATCGGCAGCCCTCACTTCGCCATTGAAGAACGACCGCGAGGGCGGACGAGCGCGGCGCAAACGCAGCGCGCACAGCCGGGGCGCGACCCTGCGGCGGTGCCGCATCGCCCCTTCCACCATGCGCCATGCCACGCGCGGCCACCCCGGTTACTTTGCCTATTCGATCGGCACGCGACGTACGGCGCGTGCATGGCCGCGAAATGGCCGTCCGTACACGGTCTGGATGCCACTGGCGAAGTTCTCGCCCCAGACCAGTTGCGAGCGTGTCTCGTGAGGTTCGGAAGACCAATACCATTCGCGCTCGAATTGCTCGCGCAGGTTCGCGAACAGCAGCGACAATTCGCGCCGGTTCGGCAATTCGCCGCCCTGGGCCGCCGTCCACTCGAGCGCGCCGGGCCAGCCGACATCGGCCGCATCGCCAGGCAGGAGGATCAGGTGGTGGTCGGGTTCGCCGCCTTTGCCAAGGATGACGCCGGCGTAGTGTTCGCCTTCCTTCAGCGTGTCTCGTAGTTGCATATAAATGCCCATCGGTGTCCTCGCGCACGGTCGCAGTTGATATCGGTTCATGTATGACAACGCTGGTTTGGCTTTGGTTGCCGCTTCGAACACGATATGGATCATGGTTCTGTTCGATTTCAAGCGAGACAGGCGACCGTGCTATTTCATGGGCCGGGAAAATTTTCTAGACAAAATATTTAAATAGGTAAGTTTTCTTGAAACGAAGGCTGCCCGGTCAGTTTCGCTTTAGAAAATTTGCCCATGAATGAACAGGTGGGCGGCACCCCGTCCATCGCCGCGGCATGTTCTTCTCGAGTGAGGGAAAGCCATTCACCCGCCGCTGGGAAGCGTGCGGTTTTTTACGCTGGTCGGACCGACGCGCCAGCTTGCCAGCGGCCAGAAGCGATCGGAAATTTAAGTTCCTTCAAAATAATTACATTTGCAGGAATGATATTCAAAAGAAATATTTCCGTTAAGTCGTTGAACTTGGGCAGTTTCCTACACTCAAACTTGGGCATTCACTCAATAGATTAGGAACTTCCGCATGAAAAAGAACGTCACTGTCGCTAGCCAGAACCGCTCGAACTCGATCGCACATGCCACTGCGTCCGCAATGATTGTGCTGTGCGCCGCCTCCAGCGCCCACGCCCATACCGCCGACCGCGCCGCCGGGCCGGCTTACGAGTCTGCCCATCGCGGCTCCAGCGAAGCCGAACGCTCCTCCTCGGCCCGCCAGGTGATTGCCTTGTACCAGACCCTGTTGAACCGCGCTCCGGACCGCGACAGCCTGGTCTACTGGGTGCGCTTGATGTCGCGCGGTATGACGATCGCGCAAGTCGAAGCGCGCCTCAAGCAGACCGACGAGTACCGCAACCGCGTGGCGCCCGCCCCGACCCCTGCACCGGCCCCCGCACCGGTCCCTGCACCTGCACCGGCCCCTGCACCCGCACCAGAACCGGTGCCGGCTCCCGTGCCAGATCCTGCACCGGCGCCGGTGCCGCCCGCGGCGCCAATCGCCACGCCTAGCACCCCCAACAATTTCTACGTATCGCCGAGCGGTTCGGACAGTGCCGCCGGCACCAAGGAAGCGCCGTTCAAGACCCTGGCACGCGCCGCCAAGGCGGCCGTCAAGCCGGGCACGACCGTGTTCGTCGCGCCAGGTACCTATGACGGCGGCTTCAAGACCACCGGCAGCGGCACGGCAAGCAGCCGCATCTACTGGGTCTCGACCACGCAATGGGGCGCCAAGATCGTTCCACCCGCGAACTCGAGCAACAAGACCGCCTGGGACAACCGCGGCAATTACGTGAGCATCGTCGGCTTCGAAATCGATGGCAGCAAGATTCGCGGCGGTACCAAGTGGACGCTCGGCATCTACACCGGCGGCTCGTACAACGTCATCGAAGGCAACCGCGTCCACCACACCGCCAACACGATTCCCTGCAGCAGCGCCGGCGGTTCGGCCATCGGCGTCGACAGCTATTACAAGGGCGTGATGGGCGACGTCATCGGCAACGTCGTGCACGACATCGGCCCGGCCGGCTGCGCCTATGTCCAGGGCATTTATCACAGCACCTCGGGCTCGATCAAGAACAACGTCGTCTACCGCGTCGGCTCGGCCGCGATCCACCTCTGGCACGATGCGACCGATCTGAAGATCGTCAATAACACGGTAAGCGCCTCGAACTTCGGCATCATCGTCGGCGGTGGTGACTACTACTTCAGTTCGGCAGGCGCGAACAACGTGCATGTCTACAACAACATCGTGTACGACAACAAATACGGTATCTCGGAGCAGGGCAAGACCGGCACCGGCAACACCTACAAGAACAACCTGGTCTACAAGAATACGACCTACGACTGGCAATTGCGCAATGGCTTGAAACATACCGGCACCATCGCCTCGGATCCGCTGCTGGCCGGCTATTCGCGCACCGAGGCAATGCCCAATTTCAAGCCAAGCGCCAGCTCGCCGGTGATCGGCCGCGGTATCGAGACCTATGCCCATCCGACCGACATCGACGGCAAGCCACGCAATGCCACCACCGGTTTCGACATCGGCGCTTACCAGCAATGAGAACCTGGCCAGCAAGAATGTGTCCTTGCTGAGGCGCCGGTCAAGCGGACGCGGCGTTTCTCGTCCGCGCATGGCTCGCCTGGGGTATGCTCGCGCCGTGCTCCCGCTTGCCATGCAAGGTCATCCATATGCGTCCTCCTGGCGGGACGCGTTCTGAGCCATACGCGCCATTCCTGAGTGTTCCCATTTTCATCACCCGCGTCCGCAAGGTACGCGGGTTTTTTACGTCTGCTGACTTATCGAAACAGCTACCAGGCAGACTAGAAAATTTTTTATTAAGTGTTTCTAATCATAAACATTGTTTATAACAATAATACTTAAAAGAAATTTTTTTTGGAAAACATTGAACTTAGGAAGTTTCCACAGCTCAAAGGTACGTAATCACTTTTTTTGTCAGGGAAACTTTTACATGAAAATGCAAGCCATCAACGCAGTCCTCCGCCACGCCGCCATCCTCCTGATCGGTGCCATCGCAACGACTGGGGCCAACGCGCAGACCTCGGCATCGGTTACCCTGACGGGTTACGACAGCCTGAGCACCACGCCGGGTACGATGAGCTCGGCTACCCTGCCGGCCACGACCTACAACTACTATGTCTCGCCGACCGGTTCGGACACCGCTGCGGGCACCAAAGCCGCGCCATTCAGGACACTGGCACGCGCCGCCAAGGCCGCCATCCGGCCGAGCACCACGGTCTTCGTTGCACCGGGTACCTATGCCGGCGGCATCAAGACCGCCGGCAACGGCACCGCCACTGGCCGCATCTACTGGATCTCGACTACGAAGTGGGGCGCCAAGATCGTGCCACCGGCAAACTCGGTCAACAAGACGGCCTGGGATAACCGCGGCCACTATGTCAGCATCGTCGGCTTCGAAGTCGACGGCAGCAAGATCGGCAGCGGTACCAAGTGGACGCTCGGCATCTATACCGGCGGCTCGTACAACGTCATCGAAGGCAACCGCGTCCACCACACCGCCAACACGATTCCCTGCAGCAGCGCCGGCGGTTCGGCCATCGGCGTCGACAGCTATTACAAGGGCGTGATGGGCGACGTCATCGGCAACGTCGTGCACGACATCGGCCCGGCCGGCTGCGCCTATGTCCAGGGCATTTATCACAGCACCTCGGGCTCGATCAAGAACAACGTCGTCTACCGCATCGGCTCGGCCGCGATCCACCTCTGGCACGATGCGACCAACCTGAAGATCGTCAACAACACGGTGAGCGCCTCGAACTTCGGCATCATCGTCGGCGGCGGCGACTTTTACTTCACCACGGCAGGCGCGAACAACGTGCATGTCTACAACAACATCGTGTACGACAACAAATACGGTATTTCGGAGCAGGGCAAGACCGGCACCGGCAACATGTACAAGAACAACCTGGTCTACAAGAACACGACCTACAACTGGCAATTGCGCAACGGCCTGAGGCACACGGGCACGCTGACCACCGAACCGCTGCTGGTCGGTTACTCGCGTACCGCAGCATTGCCGAACTTCCGTCCTAGCATCAGCTCGCCGGTCATCGGGCGCGGTATCGCGACCTATGCCCATCCGACCGACATCGACGGCAAACCACGCAATGCCACTACCGGCTTCGATGTCGGCGCTTATCAGCATTGATCGGCACTGATCGGGACTGATCAGCATTCGCCGGCCCGCCAGCGAAAACCCGCCGCCGCGAGGCGCGCGGGTTTTCGTTATCCACACTCCCTATCCGTCCGCTTGACGCCGGCATACGTTGTTGGCGAACCTCAGTCCGTAGCGGAAATGTAGCGTATTGAACTGGCGCACACACATATTGCAAATTGGTATTGAACAATACACTGCTTGGTATAGAATAAATTTTCGTATGTTCGCGGGTCGGGGCTGAGGTCCGGATCGATCTCATGGGTATCGTAGGGGCAAATATGCAACAGGATGCGAAGCAAGATATGAGCAGCAACGGCGGCCGTCCGCGCCGGCATCTCGCCAAGCAGGCAGTCGAACGCGGCCAACGCATGCGCAGCCGTGCCGGCGTGCTGATCGGAATGTCGCTGGGATTGGTGGCGCTGCTGACGGTGCTCGAATAAACCCTGCTATTACGGCATCGGCAGCGCCATTCGCGGGCTGTCGACGTCCGCACGGTTCACTTCCGGCGTGACCTTGAACCACTCGAAGGCTTCCGGAGGGAGCGCTGCCTGGCGCGCCAGTTCCAGTGCCTGTTCCGGGCTGAGGCCGGGATCGAGCCAGAGCGCTGCATCGGCCGCCTCGAGCACGACCGGGCGGCGGTCGTGGATATCGAGCATGCCGTCGGCTGCGGCGTCGGTAACGAGTACGAAGCCGGCTTCGGCGCGGTGATCGGTGAAGGTGCCGAAGTTGGCCAGCGCCAGCATGAACAGCGGCGCGCGGTCCTTGCGATGGATGTGCCAGGGCTGCTTTTTCCCCTTTTCGCCCGTCCACTCGTACCAGCCGTCGGCCGGCACGATGGCGCGGCCGTTCTTCAACAGCCGGCTCCAGTAGCGGTTGGTCAGCTTGTCGAGGCGGGCATTGATGGAAATCGGCAGCTTATCCTCAGCCCATTTCGCGCGGTAACTCCAAAAGACATCGTCGATGCGGCGTTCTCCGTTCGCGATGTGCATGACGGGACGATACGTCCCGGGCGGCACGTTGAAGGCGGGCGTGGATTCACTGTCGTACACGGCATCGGCCCAGCCGAAGACGCTTGCATAGAATCGTGCCGTTTGGCTTTGGTCAAATCGTCCACACATGGAAAACATGGTACTGCACATTGCGGGCCGCACGATTGGCGCGGAAGCGCCGCGCGCCCTGGGCCCGCGGTGGTGTTATCCTGTACAAATGACAAGTCAAGGAGGGTAGGACATGGCGGCAGCCTGGCTGAAAGTACTGAAATCGGTTCCGTGGGGCGAAGTGATCCAGGCCGCGCCGCAAGTGGCAAATAGCGCGCGCAGGCTGTGGGACACGGTGGGGCGCAAGGGCGCGCCGATGCCGAACACGGATCTCGACGAAGCGGTGGCACACATGCCGCTCGACGATGGGCTGGCGATGCTGGCGGCGCAAGTCGAACAGCAGGAGGTCGCGTTGGCGCAACTGCATGGACAGGTGCGTGAAGCTTCGAAGGTCATCACGGAACTGGCCGACCAGAACGCCCAGCTGATCGCGAAACTGCAAGCCGCGCGCGAACGCCTGACCGTGATCGGTGTCGTCGCTGCGTTTTCCGGGGTCGTGGCACTCATTTCCCTGGCGCTGGTATTGGCGCGCACCTGACGGCAGCGGCATGAAATTTGTCCTGGTCCTGTTTTCCGCCTTTATCTTCATTGCGATGCTGATGAACGCCGGGCGCAAGCGCGGCATGCTCAGCAAGGACGCCGACAAGGCCGTCACCGGCCTGGCGGTCGCTATGCGCTATTTCCTGTACGGCTTGCTCGCCGTGGGTGCGGCTGCCTGTGCCGTCCTGATCTACCAGGGCAGCTAGCGGCGCGTCCGCTCCCCGACACTTCCGCTTTCCCGACCGCAAGGGCAAACATGTCCATCAGCTGCTTCGAGGGCAAGTCAGCGAGTAAGGTCAATGGGTGGGGCGTCACGATCGGCTGCCCGTCCGAGCTTCACGCGCTTGGAACAGCCTGCGGGTCATCAAACCGCAATCGGACCCGCAGCACTGGTCCGATGATCAGCACTGCCTATTGGGAGCGTCGATGAAAGTGATGTTGGCCCTGCTGCTTTCATCGGTTTGCGAGGTCGTGTCGGCAGAACCGCTGTTCTACCTCCTGGTCCTGCGCCATACGGGCGATGCTGTCCTCCACGCGAATAGCCAGCGTGTCTTGCAAGAAGCAGCGCTGCCGTACGTCGTTGTCGATACCACGGCGATGCAGTGCTGTTTTCACATCGGTCCGAAGCCGGACACGCGCAAGTTGCCCGTCAGGTTCAACGAAGACACGCGCCTGTCGGTATCGGAAGAGGGGGCGGCAACTTTCCAGTTCGCGGGGCACATGAGCAGGGCGCCGGCAGATGTGGGCGGCGCCGTCGACGCGCTGGCGCTCGGCCTCGTAGGGATGACCTCGGTCGCGGCGAAAGGCGAGCGAACCTATGAGATCGCGGTGCGCGGCAGCGCCGGCCCCGTGATTGTCAGGCACTGTCTCGGTGCCGAAGGCCTCAACTTCCGCCTGTACCGGCACGCAGGGGACCGTCAGCCTTACGCGACCTACTATTACGCGCTCGGTCATGACACCGAGCCAGATTGCCAGTGAGGCCGATCAGCGACCGGGTACCCTGGGGCGAAGGGGAGCGATGCTGACGGCGGATGGACGAGGCCCTTTGTCCGATCAGCGGCAAAACCCTGTCCGCTTGCGGTGCTTGCGGTGCTTGCAGTGCTCGCACTGCGGCGCACCCGCCGCCTTGCAGCGCATCCGGTTCTGTTTGCCAAAATTCACATTTATTTCCGGTCGAGTACTTAGCAGTTGCATCACCGTCTGGATACGGTAGAGCAGGGGCGCAGTGTCGGCTCAGGTCGGGCTGTTCAAGTTGTTTCGCTTCATGGTCATTTGTCCGCGGCTGACGCAACGCGTGGTTGCTTAGCCGGTATGTTCCCCCTATGGTCGACTGATCGGCGTTCAGACGCACGGATCCGACCTCGTTTTCTTCAAAATGGTTTTGGCCAACCTCCCGTGCCCACGATCGATGCCGCGACTGGCGGCGACAGTGATTGCAACGCGCGCATCGATGGCGGCGCCCGAACCGCCAGCAGGCTTGCCATCCCCTTCAGCGAGGATAAATCGGTCAGCGTCCGTTCCGGCATGCGCGCCAGCTGCTGTCCGGCCTGTTCGACTGCATCTGCGCCACACTGGGTGCGGCACTGGCGCCGATGCTGTTGGGCTTCATGACCGGCCCGATGATGGAAGAATACCTGCGCCGCGCCCTGCTGCTTTCGCGCACCGACCCGGTGGTGTTCATCGAGCGTCGGATCGACGCAACGATGCTGGGCCCGGCCGTGGCCGTCATGGTGGTATGGCCGGCAGATTGGGCGGAAATTGGGAGCTTGAGTCGAACAGCGGGGGGCGCCGCGATGAGTTCTGCCCGCACTCCTTGCCGCAACGGGCGCCCGGCGGAGTCAGCCACGCGAACCCCGGCCGCCCACACAGGGGTACATGCACCCCCCGCAAAGCTGCGGTGGAGCTTGCTCAATGAATCGGGAGCGGCACGTGCACATCCATGTCGGATTTATCGGTGAGGCGAGGCTCGCAGATGCGGTACCCACGATCAAGTGACGCCAGTACCAGAATGTGCATGAACATCGCGGTGACATACAGCACCCACGCGGCCAGCATGAAGTACAGGGAATGTATCGGTCTACCGTAGATAACGATCCATGCGACGGCGCCAGCAAGGGTAGTCACCGACGACGCCACAAACCGAGCACGGCACACCGGGATCTTCGTCCAAGGTAGAAGATACGTTAGTGCCGCGACCATCGCAACAAGCAGTACGGAACCTGCAGAAGCCAGGACGCCAATGAAAGCACCGGTCGCGAGTAGCAGCAAGTACCATTCCAGGGCACGGGGGCGAAGCGATGGCATGCCAGCCCTGGTCGCGGACCAGTGCAGTCGCGCTCGAAATAACGCGAGTCCCGATAAGGTGATTCCTGGAAGGCCGAGAAAAACGTGAAGGCGCCAGGAGCCATGCTTCTGCGCCGCTCCAACTTGGGCGAGCACCAGTCCGAGTGCGGCGTAGAAGAATGTTGGAAATAAGCTGTTTGCGGCAAATCGCCTGCTCTTCTCGTCAATAATCCGCATAAATTCTCATCGCCGGTCAGTCGCTGGTTCCCTGATAGGGCACCACGTCGACTCTGGAGCAGTTATGTCTTGTAGGCAACGCGAGATTTGCTCCGGATTGAGAGTGATCAATATTCACAAGCTAGGGTAAACCCACCCTGATTAGCCCCGGTACAGCCATGTTGCGCATCCTCAACGTATCCACTGTGCAAACCTCTATGATTCTTATCTGCAAGTTGCCGCGATACATGTCTGGGTCATAAGGAGGGACGGTCCGTGCCCATCGAAACAGTAATGCAGACACGATTTTCCACCCGGCAACGTGAGAGAATGCGGCGGAAAGGATCGGAATACGGGGCCATTGCCATCATGACCCCGTTTGTCATCATCATCATGATCAGTATGTTCGGGATGGCTCTTGACCTCAGCCGCAGCTACAATCGGAAAGCGGAACTGCAAAAAGCCGCCGATGCCGCCGCTCTGGCGGCGGCCTCTAGCTTGGATGGTACCTCGGCGGGTATCGACAGGGCGGTGATCGAGGCTGAGCAAACTGCGGAATATTCCACCTTCGCGTATAACACCGATAGTGTTTCCTGGTCCCGCGGCGCGCTTACTTTTGGTACGAGCGCCGATGGTGGTCCGGGCAGCTGGGTGGACGCGACCACGGCAAAAGCCAGCCCCTCGAAGATTTTTTTTGCTCGGGTCGACACATCGGCCTTCGATCCCAAGCATGGGAGAGTCGTGAACTTCCTCATGCCTATCCTATCATCGGCCCTGGCGGAGTCGAATGTGACGGCCACTGCGGTGGCTGGCCGGGACTCGATCAACGTATTGCCGCTCGCAATCTGCGCGAACGCCAATACGGGTGCAGCCGCTCTCCCATCAGGGGAACTCGTGGAGTACGGCTTCAGGCGAGGAGTCAGCTACAACCTGATGAACCTGAACCCTATAGGTCGCTCTCCTGAAAATTTCCTTGTTAATCCAGTCGCCCCTCCAGGCACGGTTGGAACGACAATGAAGAATAGGCTGGACATTGTCGCGCCATTTATCTGCACGGGAACGATGGCAATGTCCACATTGCAGGGTGGTGAGGTCACGGTCGAGCGGGGTTTCCCAATCGACTCGCTCTACGAGTACCTTAACTCCCGGTTCGGTAAGTACACCCTCCCATGTCGGGCGTCTACGGCACCGGCGGATCAGAACGTCACAAGCTTTGATCTTGCCAACACAAAGTGGATGAAAGATACGCCCGACGGTCTCTCTGCCAACCCATTAACGGACCCGGCAGACCCGCTGCTGACGGTAGCGGAAAAGGGACCCGCCCCGGCCAAGACCGCTTATGGGCCCTTGTGGTCGTATGCAAAAGCTGTCAAGTATTCATCCTACACTGCTAACAAAGGCGTGGAACCTGCAGCCGGCTATTCCACATTTAGCGCTACGGTTACAGATTGGGGTCTGCTCTACACGCCAGCGCCTGAGCCAAGTTCTTACCCCAGCGCAACCCCATATCAGTCAGGCGGCGGGTCGGCAAAGTACAAGGTTTACCGCAACACCCGAGTGCTTCAAGTGCCGCTTTTGCAGTGCTCGGCTTCCACAGCAATTAGCACGACAGCGAGCGTGCTTGGGATTGCGAAGTTCTTTATGACCGTCCCCGCCACTTCCTCCGCCCTTTATGCTGAGTTCGCCGGGATGAACACCGAGAGTGCTCTAGGCGGTCATGTGAGGCTTTACAAATGAGACGAGCACGCAAGATAACTGGGCAGCAGTATGGACGCGGATCGATCGCAGTCGAGGCGGCGATCGTGCTTCCTATCCTGGTGCTGTTTTTTGGGTTGCCGTCAATCCTCCTGGCTTTTTATTTCCGCCAATATACGGCCGTGCAGAAAGCCACGCACGACGCTGCGATCTACCTTGCGACAGCGCCAAGACTGGAAATGACCACTACGGGGCCGGACGGCAACTTTGCTGCCCTCACTGTGGCGAAGAAGATTGTTGAGAAGGAGCTGGCCGGCATCGTCCCGGACGGCGTCTCCGTGACTCCATACGTTTCATGCATGTACCGGGTGGGAAACACTACGCAGATGAATGCATGTACGTCGCAGATATTCAAAGTCGAAACCAATACATTGTTTCGTTTAGACGTAGCGATCAACGTACCTTATATTAATCCGCTCACCGGCCGCGAAGTCGACGCATGGTATATGTCAGTCGTTGCGCCGGTACGCTACTTAGGGAAATGACATGAAGCGCGTCGCATTCAAAGTACGAAAAAGTCAGGCAGGAATCGCGGCCGTTGAATTCTCGCTGGTCGCGATCATTTTTTTTACGGTTGTATTCGGCACACTCGAACTGGCACGCTGGGAGTTCCTGTTGAACACGCTGCAAGAAGTCACTCGGCGTGCAGCTGCCGCTGCGGCAAACGCTGACTTCAGCGATACCGCGCTGCGGAAGGTTCAAGCAGCCGCGGTCTTTCGTCATTCACACGGTCCCCTGGTGTTTGGGGATCCCGTCACCGCCGAAAATGTTACCATCGATTACCTGTCGGTCTCGAACACCAACTGGGATCTGAAGCACGTGAGTGCCCGTCCTGCATGTCCCGCGCGCAGTCAGCTGAACTGCATGACGGACCCGCATGCCGATAACTGCATCCGCTTCGTGCGTGCGAGAGTTTGCAAGTCGATGGATAGCGCAGGCAACTGCACCCCTCTTTCCTACCAAATGGTTTTCCCGTTCCTTGATCTCTCAGGGGTGAAGGTCCCGCCTTCCGAGACGATCGTCCCGGCGGGCAGCCTCGGGTCCACTGCCGGTTCCGTCGTGGATCCCACGTGTTCCTGACGACAGCGTTGAGCAAGGGTAAATCCCCCCATTTCTAGAGCGAGCTAAAAGTGGAGGTTGAGCGGCAAGGTCCCGTGAATGGCACACCGGCCTGACGAAGACCCTGAACAAAAAACCGGCTTTGCAAAGCCGAACCACTTTTCAGGACCGACAGGCGCGGCTCTCATCGTGGCGCGGAGCAAGTCTCGAATAGGACGCCGGATAGATTGAAGCAAGCCGACTACAGCATCCGAAGTCAGTGTTGCAACAAAGAGGGTGGCCATAGATTTTTGTGAGTGCCTCCGCGACGATCTCGGCCTTGAGCCGCTCCCCTCGGCATACATCTTCTTGAGGCGCCGGTTTTCTTGCTCCAGCTTCTACATGCGTGCACCGGCCAGGCATCCATGCCGCCGAACTTGGCGCCATTTGTAGAATGTGGCGTTGCTGATGCCGTGCTCGCGGCACAGCTCCGGTGCCGGGCTGCCAGCGTCGGCCTGCTTGAGGATGGCGAGTAGAAAATTCTACTTCTAAACGCGCTCTTTCTGTGGGGGGATTGCCGTTCAACCGCCGAAAGTTGCCGGACTGTTTGACAAGGAGGTACATGCCATTCCCGTCGGTGTATTTCTTTCCTTTCGTCCCAGTCGGCTTGACGGTTCTGACGAACGTGTCAGTCAGGGGCATGGCCAGCTCGCGGGTTGTGGCGGTATACGTCGTATCGAGCCGCCACTTATACCCGCCGAAGATACCGCCGAGCGCTTGATCTGATCCGCACTCAACGGAGTCGGACCGAGCCGTCCACGTCTCTTCGCCTACGAGGTAAGCAAGGCCGATATGAGACGCAATGCAAGGCTGCGCGATAATCAGTTGGTGCCCGGAGCCGGAATCGAACCGGCACGCCCTTGCGAGCACGGGATTTTAAGTCCCGGGTGTCTACCAGTTTCACCATCCGGGCAGCGGCGGGATTCTAGCACAGGCATTCCCGCTCAGGTCAAAATTGCAAGTATGCAGGGGCAAGCGGGGTTGCCTCCCTATGGTCCAGCGGACGAATGGTGTAGCATGCTCCCGGCGCCGAAGAGCCCCGCACAAGCGCCTTTCCAGGAAGCAGAAGCACAAGGACCTGAATTGACCACCAACATCATCATCCACGACCAGCTGCGCGCCTTCGTCGATCCGCTGACCGACATCGAACGCGACGCCCTCGAACGCAGCCTGCTGGCCGAGGGCTGCCGCGACGCCCTCGTGCTCTGGCGCGACGTCCTGATCGACGGCCACAACCGGTACGAGATTTGCCGCCGCCACGGCATCCCTTTCCGTACCGTCCACAACAACAACTTCGCCACCATCGAAGACGTCATGCTGTGGATGATCGACAACCACCTGGCGCGCCGCAGCGTGTCCGATTTCCAGCGCGGCTTGCTGGCGCTGAAGAAAAAGGACATCGTCAGCGCGCGCTTGGCCCAGCAGATGGCCGAGGCGCCGCCGGCGCCGGACCCGGACGACATGGACCCGCGCCCGCCACCGCCATGGAACACGCGCGAGGATGTCGCCAAGGCGGCGCGCGTGTCGAGCAATACCATCAGCCAGATCGAACGCATCCAGAAGGCGGCCACGCCGCAGCTGGTCGAAGCGGTGCGCTCGGGCACGATCTCCATCAACGCCGCCGCCAACGTGGCGCAGTTGCCGGAATCGGTGCAGATCGCCGCCGTCGCCGGCGGCCGCAAGGAACTCCAGCAGGCCGCGCGCCAGGTGCGCGAGCAAAAGGCGGCGAACAAGCCGAAGAAGCTCGGCCCGGACGGCGAGCCGATCGATGAGAAGGCCGCCCTGAAAGCCGAGATCGCTGCGCTGAAGGACCGCATGGCGACCTTGCTCACCGAGAACGAAATCCTGAAGCAAAAGCTCGCCCACAAGGCCTGACTTCCAGCGCCACCATCACCGGAGAAACCTGCATGAGCCTGTTCCGCCCTGCCGTATTGACGCTTGCCGGCGCGCTGGCCGCCGCCAGCGCCGTGTCCGCGTATGCCGGACAGCCGGCGTCCATCGCCGCGGCGGCCGTGCCCGTCCGCGCCGCGCCGAGCGCGGCGGAACTGGCGCGCTGGCAAAAACAAGCGGACAGGGTCACGATCATGCGCGATCGATGGGGCATCCCGCACGTGTTCGGCAAGACCGATGCGGATGCCGTGTTCGGCGCGCTGTACGCGCAGGCCGAGGACGATTTCAACCGTGTCGAGCTCAACTTCATCAACGCGATGGGGCGCCTGGCCGAAGTCGAGGGCGAACAGGAAGTCTGGCGCGACCTGCGCATGAAGCTCTACATCCGGCCCGACGCCATGCGGGCCAAGTACGCGGCCAGTCCGGCCTGGCTGAAGACGCTGATGAATGCCTGGGCCGACGGCCTGAATTTCTACCTGCACACGCACCCCGAGGTGAAGCCGAAGCTGCTGACCCGCTTCGAGCCCTGGATGGCGCTCTCGTTCAGCGAAGGCAGTATCGGCGGCGACATCGAAGAGATCGACCTGAAGCAGCTCGAAGCCTTCTACGGCAAGGCGCCCGCGCCGACCCTGGCCGATCAGCGCAACCTCCACGATGCCGAGCCGCGCGGCTCGAACGGCTTCGCGATCGCGCCGAAGCTCTCTGCTTCCGGCCATGCGCTGCTGCTGATCAATCCGCATACCTCGTTCTACTTCCGGCCCGAAATCCACATGGTCAGCGAGGAAGGCCTGAACGCCTACGGCGCCGTGACCTGGGGCCAGTTCTTCATCTACCAGGGCTTCAACGACAGGGCCGGCTGGATGCATACCTCGGGCGGCGGCGACGTCATCGACGAATACCTGGAAACCGTGGTCGAGCGCAAGGGCAAGTTCTTCTACCGATACGGCGGCAAGGAACGGGCGCTGCGCGCGGTGCCGGTGACGCTGCCGTTCAGGAAGCCGGACGGCGGCATGGGCAGCCGCACGGTGACGACCTACTTCAGCCACCATGGCCCGATCGTGCGCGGCGAGAACGGCAAATGGGTGGCAGTCAGGATGATGGACGAGCCGGTCAAGGCGCTGACCCAGTCCTATGCGCGCACCAAGGCAACATCCTACGCGGCCTTCTACAAGGCGATGGAGCTGCGCACGAATTCGTCGAACAACACGGTGTACGCCGATGCCGACGGAAATATCGCCTACTTCCACGGCAATTTCATTCCCAGGCGCGACCCGAAGTTCGATTGGTCCAGGCCGGTCGACGGCAGCGATCCGGCCACCGAATGGCAGGGCCTGCACGCGATCAAGGACACCATCACGCTGTTCAACCCGGCCAGCGGCTATATTTCGAACACCAACAACTGGCCCTTCAGCGCCTCGGGCGCGAACAGCCCCCGGCGCGCCGATTATCCGGACTACATGTGGTCGCTACCGGAAAATGCGCGCGGCGTGCACGCCGCGCGGGTGCTGCAGGACGCCAGGGCGCTGACCCTCGACAGCCTGATCGCCGGCGCCTATGACAGCTACCTGACCGCCTTCGAGCCCCTGGTGCCGCAACTGGCCAGGGATTTCGACGCCTTGCCGGCCGGCGACGCCCGCAAGACGGCACTGGCCGAGCAGGTGGCGAGCCTGCGCGGCTGGAACCTGCGCTTCGCGGCCGATTCGGTGCCGACCGCGCTGGCCGTCTACTGGGGCCAGGAAATGGTGGCGGCCAACGCGCCGCGCGCCAAGGCAGTACGCATGCCGACGGTCGACTTCATCACGACCAGGCTCGACGCGGACGAACGCCTCGATGCCCTGGCCCGCGCCAGCGCCAGGCTCGGCAAGGACTTCGGCACCTGGAAAACGCCCTGGGGCGAGATCAACCGCTTCCAGCGCATCAACGGCGATATCGCCCAGGAATACGACGACGCCCAGCCCAGCTGGCCGGTCGCTTTTACGTCGGCAAACTGGGGTTCGCTGGCCTCGTTCGGCATGGTTGCCAAGCAGAAGACCAAGCGCATCTATGGCGACCGCGGCAACAGTTTCGTCGCCGCCGTCGAATTCGGCCCGAAGATCAAGGCCAAGAGCATCCTCGCCGGCGGCCAGAGCAGCAATCCGGCATCGAAACACTTTGCCGACCAGGCCGAGATGTATAGCCGCGGCGAGTTCAAGGACGTGCTCTTCTACAAGGAAGACATCCAGAAGCATCTGGAGCGCAGCTACCGGCCGGGACAATAAAGGAGCGGTCCATGAGCGATGGCGCGAAAAGCGAACTGCAGAAAATGCTCGCCGGCGAGCTCTACCACGCCGACTGCCCGCAAATCCGCGCCGAGCTGGCCGCTTGCGGCGCCTGGCTGGCACGCTACAACGCGGCGCTGGGCGCGCCGGCGCAGGTCTGGGACAGCTTGCTGCGCGAGCGCCTGGGCGCGGTGGGCGAGGGCGCACTGCTGCGCCCGCCGTTTTATTGCGATTACGGCAGCAACATCCACCTCGGCAAGAATGTCTTCGTGAACTACAACTGCGTGATCCTCGACGTCGTGCGGGTCACCATCGGCGCGGACACCCGGATCGGCCCGGCCGTGCAGATCTACACGGCCGACCACCCGCGCGATCCCGCCCTGCGCCGCAGCGGCCTGGAGTCGGGCGTGCCGGTGAAGATCGGCAGCAATGTCTGGATCGGCGGCGGCGCCATCATCCTGCCGGGCGTGACGATCGGTGACAACGCGATCGTCGGCGCCGGCAGCGTGGTCACGCGCGATGTCCCGGCCGGCGCCACCGTGGCCGGCAACCCTGCCGGGATCGTCGGCGCCGCGGCCGGCGGCTGAGCTGGCGCCACGCCTGCCGCGCTTGCTATAATTTCGCAAATTCAATAGGCGCACGGGCAAGTCAGTGGCAAAACTCTATTTCAGGTATTCGGCGATGAACGCCGGCAAATCGACGGCGCTGCTGCAGGTCGCACATAACTACGAAGAGCAGGGCCAGCAGGTCAAGCTCTACACGGCGGCGATCGACAACCGCTACGGCGTCGGCCTGATCACCTCGCGCCTGGGTCCGCAGCGCAACGTCGACACCTTCGACGGCGGCACCAATTTCCTGGCCGCGGCGCCGGCCGTGGCCTGTGTGCTGGTCGACGAGGCGCAGTTTCTCGCCAAGGAACAGGTGCAGCAGCTGCACCAGCTGGCGCAAGTGCGCGGCGTGCCCGTGATCTGCTACGGCTTGCGCAGCGATTTCCGCGGCGATCCGTTTCCCGGTTCGGCCTATCTGCTGGCGCTGGCCGACGACATCGAGGAAATCAAGAACATCTGCACCTGCGGCAAGAAGGCGACCATGAACGTCCGCGTCGACGCGGGTGGGCGCCGCATCCGCGAAGGCGAGCAAGTCAGTATTGGCGGAAACGAAAGCTATCGCCAGGCTTGCGGCCGCTGCTTCTACAGCTGACAGCGGGGCCGCGTGAGCCTGCTACCCGCGTGCACGGCCCTGTTGCCGGGTTTCCTGTGCGGCCAGGCCGACATCCTGCTTTACCTGCTGCCGTCGATTGCCTTCGCCGTCCTGTTCTGGATGCTGGCCGGCGCCCATCCCGCCTTTTTCGTGCTCACCGCGCCCGGCACCCTGTGCCACGAGCTGGCGCACTTCGGCGTCGGCTTGCTGACGAACGCCGAGCCGACCAGCATCAGCCTGTTTCCGCGCCGTAAAGGCAAGGCCTGGGAGCTCGGTTCGGTCACCTTTTCCAATCTGCGCTGGTACAACGCCGCCCCGGCCGCGCTGGCGCCGCTGCTGATTTTGCTGGTGCCGCTGACGGTGGCCGCCTGGCGCACCGGCCCCGGCTGGCGCTTCGCGCCGGTCGACCTTGCCATCGCGGCACTGCTCGCGCCGCAATTCCTGTCGTTCTGGCCTTCGCCGGTCGATTGGCGCCTGGCCGCGCGCTCCTGGCCCTGGCTGGTGCTGCTGGCGCTGGCGGGCGCGGCAGCCCTGTGGCAAGACTTGCTGTTTCAATTCGTAAATAGCTGACCACGCGCTGACCACGCGCCGGCCACGCCGGCTTAAGCCAGCCTTAATGCCGTCGCTACGCCCCGCACAAGCCGGCTCGACGCCCGCCCGCGTTCCTGTAGAATGGGTTCGCACGCTGTCGATACCGCAGGTATCCGGCGTCCGCGTATGGTTATCCCAGTTCACGTTCGGAGAACGACTCATGAAGAAGCAGATGTTGATCGTTGCCCTTGCCGCTGCCTGCGCCATGTCGACGCATGCGGTCACCGCGCAGCCGGAAAAAGTCGCGTCGGTCCAGATGAAGCCCGTTGCCGCGCAGACGCAAG
This sequence comes from Massilia jejuensis, assembly GCF_042656795.1. Lineage (NCBI taxonomy): Bacteria > Pseudomonadati > Pseudomonadota > Betaproteobacteria > Burkholderiales > Oxalobacteraceae > Massilia > Massilia jejuensis. The sequence continues at coordinate 75,456 of NZ_JBHSMS010000013.1, forward strand.
CGGCGCTCTGGGCTTCGCGCGTGCTGGGCCGCTACCACTACAAGGCCATGCCGCTCGACGATGCCATGTCGGAAAAGATCTTCGATAACTATTTCGAGACGCTCGACAGCGAAAAGCTGTACTTCACCCAGGCCGACGTCGAGCGCTTCGCGCCCATGCGCAGCAAGTTCGACGACGCGATCAACAACGAGGACCTGACCCAGCCGTTCGCGATCTACAACCTGTACCAGCAGCGCTTCGCCGACCGCATGAACTATGCGCGCAGCCTGCTCAAGACCAGGCTCGACTTCACGGTCGACGAAACCTTGCAGCTCGACCGCGAGAAAGCGCCCTGGGCGAAGAGCGAAGACGAAGTGCGCGACCTGTGGCGCAAGCGCGTCAAGAACGACTGGCTGCGCCTGAAACTCGCCGGCAAGGAAGAAAAGGCGATTCGCGAAACGCTCGACAAGCGCTACGAGAACTACATCTCGCGCATGAAAAAGCTGAACAACGAAGACGTGTTCCAGATGTTCATGAACGCGTACGCCACCGCGATCGAGCCGCACACCAACTACCTCGGGCCGCGCTCGGCCGACAACTTCGACATCGCCATGCGCCTGTCGCTGGAAGGGATCGGCGCCGTGCTGCAGTCGCGCGAGGACTACACCGTCATCCGCGAAATCGTGCCGGGCAGCCCGGCCGACAAATCGGGCAAGCTGAAAGTGGGCGACCGCATCGTGGGGGTGGCCCAGGGCACCGGTCCGTTCACCGACGTGCTCGGCTGGCGCATCGACGACGTGGTGCAGCTGGTGCGCGGCGAGAAGGGCTCGACCGTGCGCCTGGACGTGATTCCGGGCGACGCCGGCGTCGACGCCAAGCACGTCACCGTCTCGATGGTGCGCAAGAAGATCAGCATGGAGGAGCAGGCGGCCAAGAAGTCGATCATCCAGGTCAAGGAAAACGGCGTCAACCGCCGCATCGGCATCATCTCGCTGCCGACCTTCTACCAGGACTTCGAGGCGCGCCGCAAGGGCGACAAGGAATTCAAGAGCGCCACGCGCGACGTTGCCCGCATCCTGGGGGAACTGAAGAAGGAAAAAGTCGACAATGTCCTGATCGACCTGCGCAACAACGGCGGCGGCTCGCTGATCGAGGCGGTCGAGCTGACCGGCCTGTTCATCGACAAGGGGCCGGTGGTGCAGCAGCGCACGGCCGAAGGACGCGTCGAAGTCGAGAGCGATACCGCGGCCGGCCTGGCCTGGGATGGCCCGATGGGCGTGCTGATCAACCGCGGCTCGGCCTCGGCCTCGGAAATCTTCGCCGCCGCGATCCAGGATTACGGACGCGGCCTGGTGATCGGCGAGCCGAGCTTCGGCAAGGGCACGGTCCAGACCCTGATCGACCTCGACCGCTTCTCGCAGTCCGAGAAGGTGCGCTACGGCGAACTGAAGATGACGATCGCCCAGTTCTTCCGCATCAACGGCGGCACGACCCAGCTGCGCGGGGTCACGCCCGACATCAAGCTGCCGGTCACTTCGGACATCGAGAACTTCGGCGAATCGTCCTTCGACAACGCACTGCCGTGGGTGTCGATCAAGCCGGCGACCTATGTGCCCGCCGGCGACCTCAAGGAACTCGTCGCCCCCCTGCAGAAGCGCCACGAGGCGCGCATCGCCAAGGACAAGGAGTTCCAGGACCTGCGCGAGGATATGGCCGAAGTCATGAAGCTGCGCAAGGAAAACGCGATCTCGCTGAACGAGGCCGTGCGCCGCAAGGAGCGCGATACCCAGGATGCGCGGGCCAGGATGCGCGAAGCGCGCCTGGCGGCAGCCAAGGGCGGCGTCGACGAACCGGTCGCGGCGCCGGGCGGCAAGGAAGCGCGCAGCAAGGTGCCTGAGCCGACCCGGCCGGCCAAGGCGGTCGTGGCGGCGCGCGGCACGCCGCTGCGCGACGACGGCTTGCAGGGCGACGAGCGCGCGCTGTCGGCTGAAATCGCCGCCGAAAAGGCCGCCAAGGATGCGAAGGACGTGCTGCTGCAAGAGGCGGCCCACATCCTGGCCGACGAAGCCGGCATGCTCAAGACGGATACCCGCATGGCCTCGCGCACCATGCCCTACATGCCGGGGCGCGCCGACTGAACGCGGCGCCGCTTTACCCGCGAGGGTGGCAAGTCCGACGCGGACTTGCCACCCTTTTTCATTTGATAAGCGCCGCTTTTTTTCGGGTACAATCTTCTGAACGATCGTGCTTTTCCACCTGGCGCGACGATCACGAGGAGACCGAATGGACCTGAATTACACGGATGAGGATCTGGCATTTCGCGACGAAGTGCGGACCTTCCTGGCCGAGGCCTTGCCCGCCGAGCTGCAGCACAAGGTGCGTCACCACCTGCGCCTGAGCAAGGACGACAGCGTGCGCTGGCACCGGATTCTCGCTGAAAAGGGCTGGGTCGCGCCTGGCTGGCCGGTCGAATTCGGCGGTCCGGGCTGGACCCCGGTCCAGCGCCATGTCTTCGAGGAGGAATGCGCGCGCGCCGGCACCCCGCAGATCCTGCCTTTCGGCGTCAACATGGTGGCCCCGGTCATCATGGCCTTCGGCAGCCCCGAACAAAAAGCCTATTACCTGCCGCGCATCCTGTCCTGCGAGCACTGGTGGTGCCAGGGCTATTCGGAGCCGGGCGCCGGATCCGACCTGGCCTCGCTGAAAACCAGCGCCGTGCGCGAGGGCGACTACTATATCGTCAACGGCCAGAAAACCTGGACCACGCTGGCCCAGCACGCCGACATGATCTTCTGCCTGGTGCGCACCGATACCGGCGTGAGGAAGCAGGAAGGCATTTCCTTCCTGCTGATCGACATGCGCACGGCAGGCATCACGGTGCGTCCGATCGTCATGCTCGACGAGGACCATGAAGTCAACGAAGTCTTCTTCGACAACGTGCGGGTGCCGGTGGCGAACCTGGTGGGCCAGGAAAACCGCGGCTGGACCTACGCCAAATACCTGCTCGGCCACGAGCGCACCGGCATCGCCGCCGTGGGCCGCTCCAAGCGCGAACTGGCCTTCCTGAAAACCCTGGCCGCGCGCGAAAGCAAGCATGGCAAGCCGCTCATCGCGGACCCGCTGTTCGCCGCCCGGCTGGCCAGCCTGGAAATCGAACTGATGGCGCTCGAGATGACGGTGCTGCGCGTGCTGTCGCGCGCCGACAAGGGGCCCGGTCCGGAGGCGTCGGTGCTGAAAGTGCGCGGCACCGACATCCAGCAGCAGCTGTCCGAACTGATGGTCGAGGCGGTCGGGCCGATGGCGCTGCCGTTCGATCCGGCCTACCTCGACGGCGAACGCGCACACAGCGCGGCCGGCGACGACGACGCCGCGCCACTGCTGTCGCACTACTTCAACTATCGCAAGACCTCCATCTACGGCGGCTCGAACGAGATCCAACGCAACATCATCACCCAGATGATCCTGGGGCTGTAAGGAGAACTGCATGGACTTCAACTTCACTTCCGAGCAGCTCCAGTTCGCCGATGCCCTGAAACGCTGGATCGGCCGCGATTACGGTTTCGAGACGCGGCGCGCGATCATCCATTCCGACAGCGGTACCTCGAGCGCGGCCTGGGCCACGCTGGCCGAACTGGGCATGACGGCGCTGCCGGTGCCCGAGGAGCACGGCGGCTTCGACGGCAACGCGGTCGACATGTTCGTCGTGATGCAGGAAATCGGCCGCGGCCTCGTGGTCGAACCTTATTTCGCCACCATGCTCGGCGCGCAGTTGCTGCGCCTGGCGGGCGGGCGCGGCGAGGTGCTGGAGCAGGTTGCCGGCGGCGCCCTGAAGCTGGCCTGCGCGCTGGGCGAACGCCAGTCGCGCCACGACATGTTCGACATCGCCACCCGCGCCGCGCCCTGCGCCGGCGGCTGGATGCTCGATGGCGAGAAGAAGGTCGTCATCCACGGCGCCCAGGCGGGCATGCTGATCGTCTCGTGCAGGACCGGCGGCGAGCAGCGCGCGGAGGAGGGCATCTCGCTGTTCCTGCTGCCAGCCGACACCGCGGGCATCACGCTCACCGATTACCGTACCCTCGACGGCCAGCGCGCCGCCGACGTGCGCTTCGAAAACGTGCACGCGCCGCGCGCCAGCCTGCTGGGTACGGAAGGCGGCGGCGGCGCCATCCTCGACGCCGCGCTCGACTATGGCGCCGGCCTGCTGTGCGCCGAAGCGCTGGGCGCGATGGAAGCCCTCTTCGAAGCGACGCTGGACTACCTGAAGACGCGCCAGCAATTCGGCGCGCCGATCGGCAAGTTCCAGGCCCTGCAGCACCGCATGGCCGACATGTATATCCACCTGGAACAGGCGCGTTCGATGGCGCTGCTGGCGGCGGTGAAACTGGGCTCGAGCGACGTGGCCGAGCGCCGCCGTTCGGTCTCGGCCGCCAAGTACCGCATCAACCAGGCTGCCCGTTTCGTCGGCCAGCAAGCGGTGCAGCTGCATGGCGGCATGGGCGTCACCGACGAACTGCCGGCCGCCCATTACTTCAAGCGCCTGGCGACGATCGAACTGACGCTCGGCGACGCCGACCACCACCTGGCGCGCTTCATCGCCCAGCCAGGCTTTGCCGGGGAGGCCGCCGCATGAGCAGGCAATGGTATTTCGACGACTTCGTGCCGGGCCAGGAGTCCGAGCTGGGGTCGCGCACCGTGACCGAGGACGAAATCATCGCGTTTGCCCGGCAATTCGACCCGCAGCCTTTTCATGTCGACCCGGAAGCGGCGGCGCAGTCGATCTACGGCGGCGTGATCGCCAGCGGCTGGCACACCTGCGCGCTGATGATGCGCATGGTGCTTGACGGCATGCGCTGCGAAGAGGCGAGCATGGGCTCGCCCGGGCTCGATGGCGTGCGCTGGCTGCATCCGGTGCGCGCGGGCGATACGCTGTCGCTGCGGCATGTGACGAAGGAGGTCAGGCCGTCGGCGTCGAAGCCGGACCGGGGCGTCGTCTTTACAACGTGGATCGCTACCAACCAGCATGGGCAACAGGTGTGCACGATCGACGGCAGGGCGATGTTCAAGAAGCGTTCCACGGCGCTGGCGTAAGCGCCAGCGCCGTTGCCCTGCGCGGCCGGCGCCCACCACCCCGGGCAGGGCGCCCGGCCCCGGCCCGCCGCCGGCCGGCGGCGGCAGGTCAAGCGTACTTGGCCAGTTCGACCTTGGCGACGGCGTTGCGGTGCACTTCATCCGGGCCGTCGGCCAGGCGCAGGGTGCGGTTGCCGGCCCATTGCGAGGCGAGCGGGAAGTCGTCCGAGACGCCGGCCGCGCCGTGGGCCTGGATCGCCCAGTCGAGCACCTGCTGGGCCACGTTCGGCGCGAGCACCTTGATCATGGCGATCTCGGCCGCGGCGACCTTGTTGCCGACCGTGTCCATCATCCAGGCCGCCTTCAGGGTGAGGAGGCGCGCGGTGTCGATGCGGATGCGCGACTCGGCGATCCGCTCGCGCCAGACGCCTTGCTCGGACACCTTCTTGCCGAAGGCCACGCGCGCATCGAGCCGCTTGCACATCAGTTCCAGCGCGCGCTCGGCCACGCCGATGGCGCGCATGCAATGGTGGATGCGGCCCGGTCCGAGGCGGCCCTGGGCGATCTCGAAACCGCGCCCTTCGCCGAGCAGCATGTTCGTGGCCGGCACGCGCACGTTCTCGAACAGGATTTCACAGTGGCCGTGCGGGGCGTCGTCGTAGCCGAACACGGGGAGCGGGCGCTTGACGGTGATGCCCGGGGTATCCGCCGGCACCAGGATCATCGACTGCTGCTGGTGGCGCGCCGCATGCGGATCGGTCTTGCCCATCAGGATGTAGATCGCGCAGCGCGGGTCGCCGGCGCCGGAAATCCACCATTTGTGGCCATTGATCACGTATTCGTCACCGTCGCGCTCGATGCGCGTCGCGATATTGGTCGCGTCCGACGAAGCCACGTCCGGTTCGGTCATGGCGAAGGCCGAGCGGATCTCGCCGCGCAGCAGGGGTTCGAGCCACTGCCGCTTGTGTTCTTCCAGGGCGTAGCGCTCGAAGGTTTCCATGTTGCCGGTGTCCGGCGCCGAGCAGTTGAACACTTCCGGCGCCCAGCCGACCCGGCCCATGATTTCGCACAGGGGTGCATAGTCGAGGTTCGACAGGCCTTCGGGCGCGCGCGGCGACTTCGGCAGGAACAAGTTCCACAGGCCCTGCTCGCGCGCCAGCGGTTTGAGGCGCTCGATGATCTCGGTCGGCACCCAGCGGTTGCCGGCCGCGCCGTTGCGGTCGACTTCCTGCTTGTAGGCTTTCTCGTTCGGGTAGATGTGCTCGTCCATGAAGGCGAGCAGGCGGGTGCGCAGTTCCTTGCAGCGGTCGGAATAGTCGAAATCCATGGTCTTTTTCCTTATCGGTTCGCGAATTGCCAGGCCATCTCGGCCATCGGGCGGGCGGCCTTGCCGTTTTCCAGCGCTTGCGCGCTCGAGGCGGTGCCGTCGACATAACGTTTCATGATGCCTTGCATGATGCCGGCCAGCCGGAACATGTTGTAGGCCAGGTAGAAATTGAAGTCTTCCTTCCTGACGGTCTTGCCGGTGCGCTCCGAGTAACGCGCGATATAGGCGTCGAGATCCGGAATGCCCAGCGCGGCCAGGTCGAGCCCGCCGATGCCGCGGAACTTGCCCGGCTCGATATGCCAGCTCATGCAATGGTAGGAAAAATCGGCCAGCGGATGACCGAGGGTCGACAATTCCCAGTCGAGCACGGCAAGGATGCGCGGCTCGGTCGGGTGGAAGATGATGTTGTCGAGCCTGAAGTCCCCATGCACGATCGCCGTGTCTTCGCCAGGCGGGATATGCTGCGGCAGCCATTCGATCAGGCGATCCATCGCTTCGATCGGTTCCGTTACCGAGGCCTGGTACTGCCTGGTCCAGCGTTCGATCTGGCGCGCGAAATAATTGCCGGGCTTGCCGTAGTCGGCCAGCCCGATGGCCGCATAGTCGATCGTGTGCAACTGGGAAATGACGCGATTGAGTTCGTCGTAGATGGCGGCGCGCTCGGCGGGCGTCATGCCGGGCAGCGACTGTTCCCACAGCACCCGGCCTTCGACGAAGTCCATCAGGAAGAAGGCGCGGCCGATGACGGACTCGTCCGTGCAGAGGGCGATCTGGCGCGGCGCCGGGAAACCGGCCTCATGCAGCGCGTTCATGACGCGAAATTCCCGATCGATGGCATGGGCCGAGGGGAGCAGTTTCGCCGCCGGGCCGGGTTTCGTGCGCAGCACGTAGTGCTTGTGACCCGCGTGCCCGCTTCCCACGCGCAGCTTGAAGGTCGGGTTCGATTGCCCGCCCTTGAATTGTTCGATTTCCAGCGGGCCGTCCGGAAAGTCCGGCACATTGGCCCGCAGCCAGCCGGCGAGCGCGTCGACATCGAATTTCTGGCGCTCGGACACGGGCTTGGTCCCCATCATCTCTTCATACACTGGCGTCTCCTCCTCGTGTTGTTGTCAAAAGATTGTAGCCGATGAAGCGAACGACCGTACTTTATTTTCCGGCATCATTCGGCACGGCGGTACTGCGCGAACAGCTGTTCCATGGTCGTGCTGCGGGCCTCCGGCTGGAGCGGGCAGGGCGGTACATGGTTCACGAAACGCACCACCCAGTCGAGCGGGTCCAGGCCCACGTCGATGGCGTTGATGCAGCCCGCTTCCTGCGCCAGGCCGCCCAGGAACAGGCGCTGCCCGGTGAGCGCCAGCGACAGGATCGCGCAGTTGACGCCGCCGTGCAGGACCAGCAGGACGGTGTCCCAGCCCGGATCGGCGCGCAGGCGAGCCAGGGCCGGATGGACGCGGTCCATCATCTCGCCGACCGACTCGCCGCCCAGGAAACGCTGCTCGGGCGCGACCAGGCCTTCGAACACGCCGGTGAAGGCGCGTTTCAGTTCGGCGTCGGGAATCGTGGACAGGCGGCCGCCGCGGATTTCGTGGAGCTCGGGCCAGGTGTCGGGTGCGATCTGCTGGCCCGTGACGGCCAGCACGCGGGCGGCCGTTTCGACCGTGCGCGGCAGGCCGGAGACGATGACGCGGTCGAACCGGACGCCGGCGGCGGCGAAGGCATGGCCGGCGGCGTCGGCTTGCAGGCGGCCGGCATCGTTCAGGGGGACTTGTTCGGGCAGGACAGGGCGGCCGGCGGCATCGAAATAGGTGACGCTGCCGTGGCGCATCAGGAAAATCCGGCGGCGCGCGCTGGGTCGGTCGTGCATGTACATCTCCACTTGACGGGGAACGGAGGGATGCAGGGTGGCCCGGTCGTGCGCCTTCCCTGGGGATCGATCATCTTGTTCATATTACACGCACCCCCTGCCGGGCGCTGCCTTTCAACCACAAAACAAATTCCAGCAGTAAATATTTCCCTGTTCTGCCTTAAAATGGTCTCCCATTTTGACGGCATGACAAGGGGTTGGTATGGCACGGCCAGAAAAAGTCCGGCTCGGCGAGATCCTGGTGCAGCAAAAGCTGCTCTCCGAGGAGCAGCTGAACCAGGCGTTGAGCGACCAGAAGCGCACCGGACGCAAGCTCGGACGGGTATTCGTCGAGAACGGATTCGTCACCGAGGAACAGATCTCGGGCGCGCTGGCGCGCCAGCTGAACATCCCCTACATCAACCTGAAGTTCTACAACATCAGCGACGCGCTGGTGCGCCTGCTGCCGGAAACGGCCGCGCGCCGCTTCCGCGCGCTGGTGCTGGAAGAACGGCGCGACGGGCTGCTGGTGGGCGTGTCCGATCCGACCGACCTGTTCGCCTACGACGAGATCGCGCGCCTGCTCAAGAAGAACGTCGAGCTGGCCGTGGTCAACGAGACCGAGGTGCTGCACACGATCGACCGCATCTACCGCCGCACCGGCGAGATCACCGATTTCGCGCGCGAAGTCGAGGCCGATATCGGCGACGCCTTCATCGACTTCGGCGCCATGACCGCCAACCCGGGCCTGGAAGAGGCGCCGGTGGTGAAGCTGCTGCAATCGGTCTTCGACGACGCCGCCCAGGTACGCGCCTCGGACATCCACATCGAGCCGCAGGAAGGGCGCCTGCAGATCCGCTTTCGCATCGACGGCGTGCTGCACCTGCAGACCGAGGCCGACATCAAGATCGCCACGCCGCTGGCCTTGCGCCTGAAACTGATGGCCGACCTGGATATTTCGGAAAAGCGCCTGCCGCAGGATGGCCGCTTCGCCATGAAGGTCAAGAACCAGCGCATCGACGTGCGTATCTCGACCATGCCGACCCAGTTCGGCGAGTCGGTCGTCATGCGGCTGCTGAACCAGGCCGGCAACACGCTGCGCCTGGAGTCGATCGGCATGCCGAGGAAGATGCTGGAGCGCTTCCGGGCGATCGTCCAGCGCCCGAACGGTCTGGTGCTGGTGACCGGCCCGACCGGCAGCGGCAAGACCACCACGCTCTACAGCGCGCTGGCCGAACTGAACTCGGTGGAAAAGAAGCTGATCACGGTCGAGGACCCGGTCGAGTACCGCCTGCAAGGCATCAACCAGGTGCAGGTGAACGACAAGATCGAGCTCTCGTTCGCGCGCGTGCTGCGTTCGGCCCTGCGCCAGGACCCGGACATCGTGCTCGTCGGCGAGATGCGCGACCAGGAAACGGCGCAGATCGGCCTGCGCGCCGCGATGACCGGCCACCTGGTGCTTTCGACCCTGCACACCAACGACGCGGCCAGTACGCCGCTGCGCCTGATGGACATGGGCGTGCCGCGCTACATGGTGGGCGGCTCGCTGCAGGCCGTGCTGGCCCAGCGCCTGGTGCGCGTGATCTGCGAAAGCTGTTCGACCGGCTACGCGCCGACGCCGCCGGAACAGACCTGGCTGCGCGCCGAGCTCGGCAGTTTCGTGGAGCAGGCCAAGTTCTTCCACGGCAAGGGCTGCTCGCACTGCAACGGGACGGGCTACCGCGGCCGTACCGGCGTCTACGAACTGCTCGAGATGACGCGCGCCGTCACCGACGCCGCCAACCATCCCGACCCCGCCCACTTCCTGCAAGCGGCGCACGCCGAAATGGGCGGCGAGACGCTGCGCCGCCACGGCGTGCAGCTGGCCGTGCAGGGACGCACGACCATCGGCGAAGCGATGCGCATCAGTAACCAGACGGACGATTGAGCGAGCGATGCCATTCTTTGCCTACAAGGGCCGTAACGCACGCGGCGAACTGATGCAGGGCGTGCTGGAAGGACTCGACGCCGGCGCCGTGGCCGACCAGTTGTTCGGCACCGGCGTCACGCCGGTCGAGATCCTGCCGACGCGGCGCCACGCCGGCGGCGGCAACCTGGGGGATGCCTGGCGCCGCCTGCGCGAAAAAAGCGTCAGCTCGATGGACGTGCAGCTGTTTTCGCGCCAGATGCACACGCTCCTGAAGTCGGGCGTGCCGATCATGCGCGGCCTGTCCGGCCTGCAGGAGTCGGCCACCAGTCCCGCCTTCGGGCGCGTGATCAAGGACTTGCGCGAGTCGCTCGACGCCGGCCGCGAATTGTCCGCCGCGATGCGCCGCCATCCCGCATGCTTCTCGAACTTCTACCTGTCGATGGTGCGCGTGGGCGAGATGACGGGCCGCCTGGAAGAAGTCTTCCTGCGCCTGTTCGACCACCTCGAATTCGACCGCGACATGCGCGACCGCGTCAAGACGGCGCTGCGCTACCCGAGTTTCGTGATGATCGCGATGGCGCTGGCCATGGTGATCGTGAACATGTTCGTCATTCCGCAATTCGCCAAGGTGTTCGAGAGTTTCCACGCGACGCTGCCCTTGATGACGCGCATCCTGATGGCGACCTCGCGCTTCACGGTCGACTACTGGCCGCTGCTGGCCGGGATCGCCGCCGGCGCCTTCATCGGGTTGCGCACCTGGATCGGCACCACGGCCGGGCGCTACAACTGGGACAAGCGCAAGCTGGCTTTCCCGATCGCCGGCAAGATCATGCTGAAAGCGACGATGGCGCGCTTCGCGCGCAGTTTCGCGCTCTCGATGCGCAGCGGCGTGCCGGTGGTGCAGGCCCTCACCGTCGTCGCCCAGACCGCCGACAATGCCTACCTGGCGGCGCGCATCGAGCAGATGCGCGACGGCGTCGAGCGCGGCGAAAGCATCCTGCGCACCTCGACCGCGGCGAACGTCTTCACCCCGATCGTGCTGCAGATGATCGCCGTGGGCGAGGAAACCGGCTCGCTCGACGACCTGATGGACGAAATCGCACTGATGTACGAACGCGAAGTCGACTACGAACTGAAAACCCTGTCGAGCCAGATCGAGCCGATCCTGATCACCTTCCTCGGCGTGATGGTACTGGTGATGGCGCTCGGTATCTTCCTGCCGATCTGGGACCTGGGCAAGGCCGCCCTGCATCGCTGATGAAGCGCGTACCCCCACCTCGCGCACGCGGGGCCACCAGGCTCGAGCTGGTAGTGGCGGCGATCCTTGCCGCCACGCTGGCCGGTGTGTTGCTAAATAGCATCATCCGAACCCGGTACGAAAGCGAACAAGTTGCGGTAAAACAACTCATCGGTTCGCTGCGCACGGCACTTGCCGTGCGCTCGGCCAAGGTCATTTCGACAACTGGGGATGCGGGTTTGATAGCACTTGCACATCAGAATCCGGTGACTTGGCTGCGAACCCCCCCGAAAAACTATCTGGGTGAATACTATTCCCCTCAAAAATCCACCCTCCCAGCCGGAAACTGGTATTTCGACCGGGTGGGGCACACCCTCGTTTATCTACCATCCTCAAAGAAATCTTTTTCTCCTGGGATACAAAAAATTCTAATCTTCAAGGTAAAATTGCTCCGCGTGTCCGGTTCGGCCAAGGCAAGTGGGCGGCAAAAGGGCAGTGCCGGCCTGGTGATCGACCAGGTCAACGATCAAGCGGTTGCCATCAACACGCGTACGGAGTCCGTCTCGCGTCCCTATCCCTCGGAGAAAAAGTAATGAACAAGAGCATCAAAGCAGCGCAAGGCGGTTTTACCCTGATCGAACTGATCGTCGTGATCGTCATCCTCGGCATCCTGGCCGCGACCGCGCTGCCGAAGTTCGCCAGCCTGAGCGGCGAAGCCCGCCTGGCCAGCCTGAACGCCGCCAAGGGTTCGCTCAGCGCCACCTCGGCCATGACCCACGGTAAGTACCTGGTCTCGCCAAGCGCCAAGATCAAGGTCGAAGGCACCGAGGTGAACATGAACACCGCCTCCGGCTACCCGGCCGTGACCGACCTGGCATCGGCGCAGGCCATCGCCGCCGCCGCCGGCCTGTCGACCGCCGACTACACCGTGTACGTCAGCGGCAACGGCACCACCGAGCCGGCCGTCACTGCCGGCAGCAACAAGTTCGCCGTCGTGCCGAACAGCATTGTCGGCACCGCGACCGCGACCAAGTGCCACGTGATGTACACCGCGCCGACCGCGGCCAGCACCGCCCCGACCATCGTCGTCGGCAGCCCGAACAACACCACCGCCGTCACCGACTGCGAGTAAGCATTCCCCGCCCGTGGCTGGCCTGCATCCCCGACCCTTGCGTCCTGCATCCAGCCGCGGCACCTTCCAGCGTGGCTTCACCATGGTGGAACTCGTCGTCGTCATCATCCTCATCGGCATCATCGGCAGCATCGCCGTCGGCCGCTTCATGGAACGCTCCACCTTCGATACCGTCGCCTGGACCGAGCAGGTCAGGTCGACGCTGCGCTACGCGCAGAAAGTGGCGATCGCCCAGAACCAGCAGGTCTACGTCCACCTGAACGCCGGGCGCATTGCCGTCTGCCTGTCCCCGGACGCCGCCTGCGCCGACCCGGCGTCGCGCGTGCGCGCGCCGGGCGGCGCCAACAGCGGCACCGGGCCGACGCGCGCCGCCTGCGGCGCCGACGACTGGATGTGCGAAGCCGGTCCGGACGGGGGCGCCATGGGCATCCCGGGCGATGGCGGCGCCGCCATCGGCGGCGTCGCCTTCAATGGGCTGGGCCAGGCCGCCATGATCGGCAATGTCAAGGGCAGGCTCGAGATCAAGGGCGACGGCATCGCGCAACTGGTCGGCATCGATCCGGAGACCGGCTATGTCGATTGAACGCCTGCGCGCGCGCCAGCGGGGCGTCACCCTGGTCGAGCTGATCATGTTCATGGTGATCGTCTCGATCGCGCTGGCCGGCATCCTGCAAGTGATGCGCATGACCACCGCCAACAGCGCCGACCCGCTGCGCCGCAAGCAGGCGCTGATGATCGCCGAGGCGCTGCTGGAAGAAGTGCGCCAGGCCGGTTTCACCTATTGCGACCCGCGTTCGGAGAACGCCGCCAGCGCGCCCGACGCCGCCGCCTGCGCAATCCCGGAAAACTGGGGCAACGAAAGCGCGTCCGGCGTCCAGCCGCTGCGGCCCTACGACAACGTCAACGACTACGCCGGCGCCCCCGGCGTGCCGGCCAAGGCCTTCGACAACGGCGCCGGCGAGCTGACCGACGCGCTCGGCCGCAAGATCGACGCCAGCGGCTACACGGCCACCGTCGCCATCGTGCCCGACCAGCTGGGCAGCATCGGCGCCGGCGCGGCCGCCGCCGACAGCAACGCCTTGCGCATCCGCGTCGTGGTCGGCTATGGCGACGGCGAGGCGGTGACCCTGGACGGCTACCGCGCGCGCTACCTGCCGACCGTGGGGTCCGAATGAACGCGCGGCAGCCCCCGCGCGGACAGCGCGGCTTCACCCTGGTCGAGGCGATCGTCGCCATCGTCATCGTCGGCATCATCGGCGCTATCGTCGCCGTCTTCATCCGCGCGCCGATCCAGGGCTATGCCGACAGCGTCGCGCGCGCCGAGACGAGCGACGAGGCCGACCTGGCGCTGCGCCGCATGGCGCGCGAGATCCGCCTGGCGCTGCCCAACAGCGTGCGCGTGAGCGACAGCGGCGACACCATCGAATTCCTGCTGACCAAAACGGGCGGACGCTATCTGGCGGCCGAGGACAACGCCACGAGCGGCCAGCCGCTCGACTTCGTCGACGCCGCCAGGACCAGCTTCACCGTGGTCGGGCGCCTGCAGGCCGACGTCGCGCGCGGCGACAAGGTAGTGGTCTACAACCTCGGCCCGGGGATGGCGCCGGCCGACGCCTACCGCATCAACGACGCCGGCCGCAATATCGCGGAGGTCGCCGCGCCGGCGGCAGCCGGCACCAGCACGCTGCAACTGGTGTCCAACCCGTTCGCGCGCGACGATCCGATGCCGTCGCCGGGGCGCCGCTTCCAGGTCGTCCAGACCCCGGTCACCTACCGCTGCGAAGCGCAGGGCGGCAAGCTGGTGCTGATCCGCTATGCCAGCTATCCGATCCGTGCCGAGCTGGCCGACCCCATGCAGAACGCCGTGTCGTCCGTGCTCGCGCGCCGCGTGGCGAGCTGCGCCAACCTGTTCCGCTACGACCTGGCCGACGTCGAGCTGCGCCGCAGCGCGCTGGTGCTGCTGGCGCTGAGCCTGCATACGCGCGGCGCCGGCGATGCCGACGCCGGCGCACTGCGCCTGGTGCACCAGGTCCATGTCGACAATACGCCATGACGACCCCGGTGACTTCTTCTTCCCACGCCATCGCCAGCCGGCGCCGCAAGAGCGGCGGCGTCGGCATCGTCACCGCGATCTTTCTGCTGGTGGTGCTGGCCGGCCTTGGCGTGGCGCTGGTGAGCGTTTTCAACAGCCAGCAACAGGCCATCCTGCTCGACGAACAGGGCGTGCGTGCCCAGCAGGCCGCGCGCGCCGGCATCGAGTGGGGCTTGTTCCAGCGCCTGAACGGCGCCAGCGGCGGCTGCGCTTCGGGCAGCACCACGGCCGTCGCGCTCGGCGGCGACGTGCTCGACAAGTTCACCGTCAGCGTCGCCTGCACCAGGGTCGAGGGGCCCGCCGTGGCCGCGGGCGAACCCGCGCTCGACCGCTGGATCATCCGCGCGACCGCCTGCGCGCCCGCGCGGCAGGGCGTCTGCCCGGAGCGCTGGAACAATCCGGACTATGTGCGCCGCGTGCTGGAGGTACAGATTTGAAACGCTCGATCATGCAGGCACTGCGCCTGCTGGCACTGGCGCTGCCGATGCTGCTGGCCGGCACCGGGGGCGCGCGCGCCGACACCCCGGTCGCGCTGTGGAAGGCCTTCGACGGCCGCGTCAATTTCACCGGCACCCAAATTACGCTGCGCACCAGGGCCAATGGCAACGGCAAGGGCACTACGTTCTCCTGCGCGGTGGCCGCGCCCAGTACCAACCTCACCGCCAGCTTGAGCATCCCGACCGGCGCGACGGTCGTCTCGGCCCAGCTCTACTGGGCCGGTTCCGGCGTTCCCGACAATACCGTCACCTTCCAGAACACCCAGGTCACCGCCAGCCGCCAGTACACGTCGAACACGATCGGCGGCGGCTATACCTACTTCAGCGGCGTGGCCGACGTGACCGGCCTCGTCAAGGGCAGCGGCACCTACAATTTTTCCGGCCTGACGGTGTCGAACGGCGACCCCTGGTGCGATGTGCAGGGCGTCCTCGGCGGCTTTTCGCTGCTGGTGGTGTATTCCCATTCCAGCCAGCCCGAGCGGGTCTTGAACGTGTACGAAGGCTTCCAGCATGTACGCAACGGCAAGGTCGAAGTCAATGCCAGCAATTTCCGCTGGGCCAATCCAGTCCTGCCGGTCAAGGAAACGGCGCGGGTGGGCCATATCAGCTGGGAAGGCGACGGGACGCTGGCCCAGGATGGCGAGCGCCTGGTGTTCGAGGGTACCGAGGTGTTCGACACCCTGAACCCGGCCGGCAACCAGTTCAATTCGTCGAGCAACATCAACAACAGCAACAGCTCGTACGGCATCGACTTCGACGCCTACGATACCTCGGTGACGATGGGGATGGGCCATGACGCGGTCGTCACGACCGTCTACGAGACCGGCCAGGACATGGTGCTGCTGAACGCCGAGATCCTGGTGGTGCCGACCCTGCCGGTATCGGACCTGGCGATCAAGGTCGCGCGTGCCGGCGCGCTCAAGATCGGCACCGACGTCGACTACACCGTCACCGTCACGAACAACGGGCCGTACACCGAGTCGGGCACCATCACCGCGAAATACACCCTGCCCGAGGGCATGGCCTACGTTTCCGCGACGGTGACCGGATGGTCGTGCAGCGCCAGCCTCAACGCCGGCACCTGCACCTACACCAAGGGGCTGGCCCCGGGCGCCGGCGCGCCCACGCTGATGCTGCGCGCCCGGGTAACCACGACCGGCCAGAAGGTCTTCACGGTCACGGTAGAGGGCAAAGCCACCGACGACAACCTGGCCAACAACACGGCTTCCGACTCGGGCATCGCCACCAATGCCGACGGCACCACCACCGCACCCGAGAAACCGCCGGCCTACGTCTTCACCGACGGCGCCTGCAAGGCGAACGTCGCCATCGGCGCGACCGGACAGTGCACGAAGTACGCGGCCGCCACTGTCGGCGGGCGTGCGGCGCCGATCTTCGTCACTGCCGTCGACACGGCCGGAATGCCGGTTCCTGCCAATAGCAGCAAGGAGGTCACGGCATCGCTCGAATTCATGCTCGAATGCATCAATCCGGCCGCCGGCAGCGTCAAGCCGACGTATGCGGGCACGCCGGTTCCCGTCTGCGCCGCGAAAAACGCGCTCGCGGCCTGGTCGGCCCCGGTCGCGATCGCTTTTCCGAAGGGCGCGGTCTCGGTGTCGCAGTCCCTGGTGTACGCCGATATCGGCAAGATCAGGCTCAACCTGCGCGACGGCGCGGCCATCTCGAGCACCGAGGTGTTCGTCAGCGCGCCCGCGAAGATCGGATTCAGGCGCATCAGCTACGGCGGCTTCGACAATCCGAAGTCGACGGTTGGCAGCGGCACCGGCTTCGCGCCGGCCGGCGCGGTCGTCAAGCTCGAGATCGGCGCTCTGCTCGACGGCAATACCGCATTCGCGCCGAATTTTGGCAACGAAAGTCCCGTACCGCAGGTGGCGCTCAGCCGGTCCGCCATTGCCGGGGTCGCGCTCGACGACCTGGGCGCGCTCACGCCGACGGGCGAAGCCGCCTGGGCGGGCGGGACTCTGAGCACGGGCGCCACCTGGAGCGAGGTCGGCGCGGTCCATTTCGCGGCCGGCCTGTCCGACCCGGACAAGTCGGGCGATCCGGCCAGGGACAACCTGT
Source organism: Massilia jejuensis (assembly GCF_042656795.1). Classification (NCBI taxonomy): domain Bacteria; kingdom Pseudomonadati; phylum Pseudomonadota; class Betaproteobacteria; order Burkholderiales; family Oxalobacteraceae; genus Massilia; species Massilia jejuensis. The sequence continues at coordinate 92,621 of NZ_JBHSMS010000013.1, forward strand.
ATTTCAACGTGCCGGTCCTTGGCAGCAGCGAGCCGGTCGGGCGCTTCTATCCCGCCTATTTCAAGACCGAGGCGAGCGGTCCCTTCGACTGTCCGGCGGCGAGCGCCTGCGTGCGCCCGGAGAAGGGCGCCGCCTTCTCGGGGCAGCCGTTCAATGTCACGGTCGAAGCGTACGGCGCCCTGAACCAGAAACTGAAGAATTTCAAGGGCGCCTGGTTCAAGCCGGTCAACCTGCATGCCGCCCAGAGCGCGGGCGGTGCGCTGTTGGCGCGCAAGTTCACGCCGCTGCCGCCCGCGGTCGCCGGCATGGGCGCGGCCAATCCGGTGACCTATGTGCTCGAGTCGGGCTACCAGGATGCGACGCCGCGCGCGACGACCGTCAGCCCGCCGACGATGGTCCATGCACGCGCCACCGCCACCGAGTCGACGGTCGCCGGCAACGTGGAAATCAGTTCGCAGCGCAGCGGCGAAGTGTCCGACGAGGGCGGCATCCTGGTACTGAGCGGGCGCACCCGGCTGCCCAACGCGATCGGCAGCGACCTGCTGCAAACCCCGCTCGCGCTGCGTGCCGAATACTGGTCGGGCACGGGCGGCTGGCTGGTCGTGCCCGGCTATGCCGAGGCGCGCCCCTTCAGCGAAAGCGCGCTGAGCTTCAGTAACTGCAGCGGCGGTTTCCTCGATGCCGGTGCGTGCAAGCTGGCCGTCCTCGGCGCCAGGACCCCGCAGACGGTGGAATACAAGAAAGGGGGCGCCGTCCTGTGGCTGCGCGCGCCCGGCAAGCGCGACGGCGGGGCTGCCACCAGCGGCCGCTTCAGCGTGAAGTACGACAGCGCACCCTGGCTGCCGAGCACCACCGGACGCGTCACCTTCGGCAGCCATCGCAGTCCCCTCATCTACGTGCGCGAAATGTATTTCTGAACGTCCGGCGCCAGTGTGGCAATCCGGGTTGTCGGGCGCCGATTTATTTCGATGTTTCACTCGTTCTTGAATATAATCAAGCTTTTACGGTGACGACGTCAGACATCGCTCCACTCGACAACGGTCCGCATGCGTTTTTTTAGAAAAGCAAAAAGAAGGGAAGGGTGGCTTGCCATCGCGCTGCAGCGCGACGGCCTGGCCGCCGTCAGCATGCAGACCGCGCCCGGCACCCGTCCCCAGGTGCGCCAGGCCGTGTTCTATCCGGGCGCGAACCACGCCGAGCTGCTCGACAAGGCCGGGCGCGAACTGCATGCCCATGCCTGTCGCGCGATCACCGTCCTCAACGGCGGTGAATACCAGATCCTCTCGGTCGACGCGCCCAACGTGGCGCCGGACGAACTGAAGACCGCCGTGCGCTGGCGCCTGAAGGACATGCTCGATTTCCACGTCGACGACGCCACGGTCGACGTGCTCGACCTGCCGGTCGACCCGAACGCCGCCGTGCGCGCCCAGCATTCGATGTTCGCGGTTGCCGCGCGCAACAGCATCATCGAGGCGCGCCAGAAACTGTTCAATGCGGCCAAGGTCGAGCTCTCCGTGATCGACATCCCTGAAATGGCGCAGCGCAATATCTCGGCCCTGGTCGAGCCGCCGGGACGCGGCGTGGCCATGCTCTCGTTCGGCGACGAAGGCGGCTTGCTGACCGTGTCCTACCGGGGCGAGCTGTACCTGGCGCGCCGCATCGATATCGGCCTCGACCAGTTGCTCGACGCGGACATCGACCGCCGCAACGCGGTGTTCGATCGCGTCACCCTCGAGCTGCAGCGCTCGCTCGACAATCTCGAGCGCCAGTATTCCTTCATCAGCGTGGCCAAGCTGGTGCTGGCGCCGTCCACCGTGCAGGGCCTCGACGACTACCTCTCGAGCAACCTCTACACGCCGGTCGACACGCTCGACCTGTCGGCCCTGTTCGATATCGAGCGCACGCCGGAACTGGCCGACAAGCTGCTGCAACAACGTTTCCTGGTGCCCCTGGGCGCCGCCCTGCGCCACGAGGAGACGGTGCTGTGAGCCAGCAGATCAACCTGTTCAACCCGGTATTCCTGCAGCAGAAAAAGATTTTCTCCGCGCGCGCGATGGCCGGCGCGCTGCTGTTGCTGTTCGTGGGCACGGCGGCCCTCAATGTCTACGGCAACCTGCGCGTACAGGCCTTGCAGCGGCAGGCCGACGCCGGCGCCGTCCAGCTGACCCAGAAGCAGGCGCGCCTGGCCGGCGTCGTCCAGGAATTCGCGCCGCGCCAGAAGAGCGCCGAGGTCGAGGCCGAACTGGCGCAAGCCGAAACCCAGCTGGCCACCTTGCGCGACGTGGCGGGCGTGCTCGAACGCGGCGAACTCGGCAACACCCAGGGATATGCCGAATACTTCCGCGCCCTGGCGCGCCAGCATGTCGACGGCCTCTGGCTGACGGGCGTGTCCATCACCGGCGCCGGCATCGACCTGGGCGTGCGCGGCCGCGCGCTCGACCCGCAGCGGGTGCCGGGCTACCTGAACCGGCTGACGGGCGAAGCCATCATGCGCGGCAAGTCCTTCGGCAGCCTCTCGATCAGCCAGGGCGCGCCCGGCAGCCGCGTCGACGAGGCGGGCAAGGGCGTGGCCGTGCCGGCGCCGTATGTCGAATTCAGCCTGCAGTCGACACCGGAAGGAGCCAGGCCGTGAAGGACCGACTCGCCAGGCTCGCCACCCGGGTCGACGCGCTGACGCTGCGCGAACGGGTGCTGCTGTTCGCCGCCGTGGCCGCGACCTGTGTCTTCCACATGCATTTCTTCGGCCTGGGGCCGATGTTCGCCAAGCAGGACGCGCTGCGCAAGCAGATCGTGCAGCAGCAGAACAACCTGGCCGGCATCGACGACGAGATCCGCGCGAAGGTGCTCGCTTCCCAGGTCGATCCGGACGCGCCGACGCGCGCGCGCATCGCCGCCGTGCGCGCCGAGCTCGACGGCCTGGCCACCAGCCTGCGCGCGATGCAGCACGGCCTGGTGCCGCCCGAGCGCATGGCGCCGCTGGTCGAGGCCATCCTGCGCGCCAACGGCCGCCTGCAACTGGTGTCGATGCGCACGCTGGCGGTCGAGCCGGTGCTGGGAACGGCCAGGCCGCGGGCGGCGGCCGCGCCCGCGCCCGCTCCGGAAAGCGCCGGCGCCAAGCCGGACGCCCTGCTGTACCGCCATGGCGTCGAGGTGACGGTGCGCGGCAACTACCTCGACATGGTCGGCTACATGGGCGCGCTCGAATCGATGCCGACCCAGCTGTTCTGGGGGCGCGCCCAGCTCGATGCCGAAACCTGGCCCAGTTCGCGCCTGACCCTGACCCTGTACACCCTGAGCCTGGACGCGAAATGGATGAAGCTGTGAAGCGCTCCCTGGCCTGCCTGCTGCTCGCATGCGCCGGCGCCGCCGGCGCCCAGGCGCTGCATGATCCGACCCGCCCACCGGCCAGCCTGGCCGCGCCGCAGGCGGGCGCCGGCGCGGCCGCCGCAGGGCCGGCCGCGCAGCCGGCGCCGCGCCTGCAATCGGTGCTGGTCGGACGCCAGCCGGGCGGGCGTTCGGTGGCCGTGATCGACGGCGAAACCCTGCGCGTGGGCGAGCTCTACAAGGGCGCCCGCGTGACGCGCATCGGCCAGGACGAAGTGGAACTGCGGCGCGGCGGCGCGCGCCAGGTCTTGAAACTGAATGCTGCCGCGGCCCTCGGCCACGGCATCGAGCGGATACCGAATCAATGAAGGACCAGCAATGACGGACAGGACACCGATGCGACACACTTCCCTCCTGGCGGCGCTGGCCGCCGGCGCGCTGCTGGCCGGCTGCCAGGGCACGCCGCCGCACCAGACCTACGACGCCATCAAGCGCGAAGTGGCCAGCGCCGGCGCCGGCGCCGCCGACAGCAAGGCCGCCAGCGCCGAGGAGGCGGTCGCGAACGCCTTGCTGCCGCCGGCCTCCAGCCTCGCGCGCGAGCTGCCGAAGGCCCGTCCGGCCCTGGAAGAGCGCTTCAACGTCGCCTTCAACAACGTCCCGGCCCAGCAGTTCTTCCGCTCGATCGTGGCCGGCACGCGCTACAACATGCTGGTCCATCCCGAAGTAAGCGGCAGCATCAGCGCCAACCTGAAGGACGTGACCCTGGCCGAAACCCTGGAAGCCGTGCGCGAGATGTACGGCTACGACTACAAGATCGACGGCACCAGGATCACGGTGCGGCCGCTGACCATGCAGACCCGGATGTTCCACGTGAACTACCTGGTCGGCAGCCGGCGCGGCTCGTCGAACCTGCGCGTGACCTCGACCTCGGTGTCGAACGCCGGCGCCAGCGGCAACGGCGGCAACAACCAGGGCCAGCAGGGCAACGGCCCGAACCAGAACGGCAACAACCAGAACGGCAACAATGGCGGCGCCACCCAGGTCGACAGCACCGACGTCAACACGCTCTCGAACAGCGACTTCTGGGTCGACCTGAAGGCGGCCATCGAAGCGATCGTCGGCTCGAAGGACGGCGGGCGCAGCGTCGTCGTCAGCCCGCAGTCGGGCGTGCTCGTGATCCGCGCCATGGCCGAGGAACTGCGCAACGTCGACATGTACCTGAAAGCGACCCAGCTGTCGGTCGACCGCCAGGTGATCCTGGAAGCGAAGATCCTGGAAGTGGAATTGAACGACCAGTTCCAGAGCGGCATCAACTGGGCGAGCTTCTCCTCGATCGGCAGCGCGCGCAACAACCGGGTGTCGACCGGCGTCATCGGGCCGGGCGGGGCGCTCGCGCCGCTGCCTTTCGGGGGCGGCCAGCCGCCGGTGATCAGCAACGGTCGCGGCCTGGCCGCGAGCACCGGTTTCTCGCTCTCGAACGCGGCCAATGCCGCCGGCGCCCTGTTCGGCTTTGCCTTCCAGACGAATAATTTCGCGACCCTGATTTCGCTGCTCGAGCAGCAGGGCACGGTCCACGTGCTGTCGAGCCCGCGCGTGGCCGCCGTCAACAACCAGAAGGCGGTGCTGAAGATCGGCACCGACGAATTCTTCGTCACCGGCGTGACCACCACGACCAATACCAGCGCGACCGGCAACACGGTCACGCCGAGCGTCACCCTGCAGCCCTTCTTCTCGGGCGTGGTGCTGGACGTGACGCCGCAGATCGACGAGAAGGGCAACATCCTGCTGCACGTACATCCCTCGGTGAGTCAGGTGACGACCATCACCAAGGGCATCGACCTCGGTTCGGCCGGTTCGCTGACGCTGCCGCTGGCCGCATCCTCGACCTCGGAACTGGACAGTATTGTCCGCGGCCAGGACGGGCAGGTGGTGGCCGTCGGCGGCCTGATGCGCCAGGCCTCGAGCGACGACACCAGCGGCCTGCCCGGCGCGGGCCGGATGCCGGTGCTGGGGGCGCTGTTCCGCAACAAGAACAAGGTCAATCAAAAGCGCGAGCTGGTGGTGCTGATCAAGCCGACCATCGTCGACAGCGCCAGTAACTGGAGCCAGGACCTGCTCGATACCACGCGCCGCATCGAGTCCCTGGACCCGCGCTCGCTGGAGCGCAAGTAATGTACGCAGCGCATTTCGGCTTGCGCGAACTGCCGTTCGGGATCACCCCCGACACGAGTTTCTTTTTCGGCAGTCCGCATTCGCAGGAAGCGCTCAACACCTTGCTGATCGCCGCGCGCAGCGGCGAAGGTTTCATCAAGATCACCGGCGAGGTCGGCACCGGCAAGACGCTCCTGTGCCGCAAGTTCATGGCCACCCTGGGCGAGGATTTCGTCACCGCCTACATCCCCAATCCGTTCCTCGAGCCACGCACGCTGATCCTGGCCCTGGCCGACGAACTCGAGATCGTCCTCGAGCGCGAGGTCGACCAGCACCGCCTGCTCAAGTCGATCATGCAGCGCCTGCTGGACCTGGCGCGCCAGGGCAAGCGCGTGCTGCTTTGCCTGGACGAGGCCCAGGCCATTCCCGTCGAAAGCCTGGAAGCGCTGCGTCTCCTGACCAACCTGGAAACGGAAAAGCGCAAGCTGCTGCAAATCGTCCTGTTCGGCCAGCCGGAACTGAACCGCAAGCTCGAACTCGAAACGATCCGCCAGCTGGCCCAGCGCATCACCTTTCATTACCACCTCGGCCCCCTGAGCCGCGACGATCTCGATTTCTATATTGCGCACCGGCTGCGCGTGGCCGGCTACGGCGGCACGCGCCTGTTCTCGCCGGCGGCCGTGAAATGCCTGTTCCGCGCCAGCGGCGGCATCCCGCGCCTGGTCAACATCCTGGCCCACAAGGCGCTGATGCTGTGCTACGGCGAGGGCAAGCAGGTCGTCGCCGCTTCCCATGTGAACGGCGCCGCGCGCGACACGGTCGCGCCGAAGCGCCGGCTCTGGCCCTACCTGGCCGGCGCCGGCGCGCTGGCCGGCATGGCGGCCGGACTTGCCTGGACCTTCGCACGATGAGCCTGATCAACAAGATGCTGCAAGACCTCGATGCGCGCGGTACCACCCGCGCCGAAGGGGTGCCGCCTGAAATCAAGACCGTGAGCGCCGAACCGCGGCGCGTGTCGCCCCTGCGCATCGCCGCCGTCACGGCCGCCCTGCTGGTGGCCGCGCTGGGGGTGGCGGCCTGGGTCGTGCTGCCGCTCGAGGGCGACAGCTACAAGGCCCAACCCTTGCCGCCGGCCGCGCCGGCGCCGCTCGCGCCTGTGACGCCGCCCGCGACGCCGCCGGTAGCCGCCGGGCAGGCAAGGGTGGCGGCGCCGGCGCCGCACGCCGAACCTGAACCTGAACCCGCACCCGCACCCGCACCCGAACCGGCGCCGCCGACCGCCGCACCGGCGCCGGCCGTCGCGGCGGCGCGGGCGTCCAGGCCCGCCGTCCCGGCCGCCGCCGGCAAGGAAGCGGCGCGCGCCGGGCCTGCGCCCCGAATGGCCGAGATGGACGAGATAGCCGATGCCGACGCCCGCGCCGCCGCCAGCACCACGTCCTGGGCGGTGGCCAGCGAACGCGCCCGCGCCGAGCGGGAACGGCTCGCCAGGCGCTGGAAGGCCGAGGACAGCCGGCTGGCGGCGCTGGCGCCGTCCGAGCGGCGCGAGGGCGAACGCAAGCTGCGCGAGGAACAGGCGCGCGCCGCCGCCAGGGCCCGGTACGATGACGCCTGGCTGGCCGCGCTCCAGCGCAAGGAAGCGGCCGGCGGCAACGTCGCCGTCGATGCCGCGCCCACGCCCGCGCAGCAGGCGCGCGGCCCGGGCCGGGTCGAAACCAGCGGCCAGGGCGCGGAAAACGCCTACCGGCGCGCGCTCGCGAGCCTGCAGGACGGCCGCGCCGGCGAGGCGATCGCCGGCCTGCAGCAGACCCTGCGCCTCAATCCGCGCCACGAAGCGGCGCGCCAGACCCTGGTCAGCCTGCTGGTCGAAAACAACCGCGGCGACGAAGCCATGATCCAGCTCGGGCAAGCCCTGGCGCTCGACCCGCGCCAGCCGGCGCTGGCCATGCTCCTGGCGCGTTTGCAGATCGAACGGGGAAAAAGCGGCATCGAGGCCTTGCAGCGCACCTTGCCGCATGCCGCCGGGAATGGCGAATACCATGCCTTCCTGGGCGGCGCGCTCCAGCGCCACGGGCGCCTGCGCGAAGCGGCCGAGCAGTACGAGACAGCCTTGCGCACGGCGCCGGACAATGCCGTGTGGTGGATGGGGCTGGGCATCGCGCTGCACGGCGACAAGCGCCATGCCGAGGCAGGCGACGCGTTCCGGCAGGCGAAGGCGCTGGGCACCTTGTCGCCGGAGCTGCACGCCTTCGTCGAGCGCAGGTTGCAGCAGCTCGCGCGCTGAGCGCCTATCCTATTCCCGCAGGCCGGCGGCGCCGCCGGCGCGTCGGCCGCTATACGCTGGCCAGCCGCGCGAGTGCCAGGCGCAGGGTCGCCTCTTCCTTCGCAAAGCAGAAGCGCACGATGCCCGTTTCCTTCTTGCTGGTGTAGAAGGCCGACACCGGGATCGCCGCCACTTTCAACGCCGTCGTCAGCCAGCGCGCAAACGCCGCTTCCGGCAGGTCCGACACGGCCCGGTAATCCACGCACTGGAAATAGGTGCCGTCCGCCGGCAGCAGGCGCAGGCGGGTGTGCGCCAGGCCGGCCCGGAACAGGTCGCGCTTGCGCTGGTAGAAATCGGACAGTCCCAGGTAGGGCGCCGGGTCGTGCAGGTAGGCGGCCAGCCCGTGCTGCATGGGGGTGTTCACGGTGAACACGTTGTACTGGTGTACCTTGCGAAATTCGGCCGTGAGCGCGGCGGGCGCGGCCACGTAGCCGACCTTCCAGCCGGTGACGTGGAAGGTCTTGCCGAAGCTGGAAACGACGAACGCGCGCGCGGCCAGGCCGGGATGGCTGGCCACCGAGACATGCTGCTGGCCGTCGTAGACCATGTGCTCGTAGACCTCGTCCGACAGGATCAGGATATCGGTGCCGGCGACGATCGCCGCCAGCTGGTCGAGGTCGGCGCGGCGCAAAACCGAACCGGTCGGGTTGTGCGGCGAATTGATCACGATCAGGCGCGTGCGCGGCGTGACAGCGGCGGCCAGCCTTTGCCAGGGCAGGCTGTAGCCGTCCTCGCCCAGGTCCATTTCCAGCGGCACGACCACGCCCCCGGCCAGCGCGATCGCCGGCGCATAGCTGTCGTAGGCCGGCTCGACGACGATCGCCTCGTCGCCCGGATGCATGCAGCACAGGATGGCCGTGGTCAGGGCCTGGGTGGCGCCGGCCGTGACCGTGATCTCGGCGGCGGCGTCGTACCGGCGGCCGTACAGTGCGGCGATCTTGGCGGCGATGGCTTCGCGCAGCGCCGGCACGCCGGTCATCATGGGGTACTGGTTGTGGCCGGCCCGCATGGCCTCGCTGACCGCGTCGACCAGGCGCGGGTCGCAGCCAAAATCGGGAAAGCCCTGGCCGAGGTTGACGGCGCCATGCTCGACGGCCAGCGCCGACATGGTGGAAAAAACGGTGGTGCCCACCAGGGGCAGGCGCGATTGCAGGGCAGGGCTATTCATCGGAAGGAAGAAAATTGCGGTGGCTTATTCTAGCGCGCCGGTGGCCTGCTGCGCGATCCAGACCTCGGGCAGCATGATCCGGAACATCCCGGCCTGGCTCGTCTTGCGGTTGAGCTTCAAGAGCGCCTTGTCCTTGGTGATGAGGGTCGCGGCGCCGGCATCGCGCGCCAGTTCCAGGAATTTCTGGTCGTCGCGGTCGGTGCAGACCGGCAGGCGCACGGGCCGGCTGGCCGGCGCGACGACCGCGATCAGCGTGTCGAAACGCGCGGCGGCAAGGGCGCGGCTGTCGTCGTCGAGCGGCAGGTGCGGATAGCGCAGCACGACCAGGTATTCCTCGCGGCAGTCGGCGCGGGTGACCGCCTGCAAGGCGCCGCCCTCGAGTGCCTGCAGCAAGGGTGCCCAACGCGGGTCGCGAAAAACGAACAGGTCGAGGCAGACATTGGTGTCGATGACGATGGGTGGCGTGGAAGCGGGTATCATGTGGGAAATCTTTTCGCCTGCGTAATGTAAATGAATGAGCTTGCGTGTTTATGCTGATCGTCCTATCGCCCGCCAAGTCGCTCGACCTCGACACCCCCAGTCCCACCCGCCAGCACACGCTGCCCGACTTTACCCAGCAGGCCGCCCGGCTGATCGGCGTGCTGCGCGACCTCTCGCCCGGCCAGGTCGGCGACCTGATGCACATTTCGGATACCCTGTCCGTCCTGAACGTGGCCCGGTACGCGAGCTGGACGCTCGACCATGCCGACGGCTACCAGGCGGCGATGGCCTTCAACGGCGACGTATATGCGGGGCTCGACGCGCGCAGCCTGGCGCCGGCGGCGATCGACTTCGCCCAGCGCCGCCTGCGCATCCTGTCCGGCCTGTATGGCCTGCTGCGACCGCTCGACCTGATCCACCCATATCGGCTGGAAATGGGCACCAGGCTGGAAACGCCCGGCGGCAAGGACTTGTATGCGTTCTGGGGCGACACCATCACCCGCGCCCTCAACGCCGAGCTTGCCGCGACGCGGTCGGCGGCGCTGATCAACCTCGCTTCCGAAGAATACTTCAGGTCGGTCAAGCCCGGGCTGCTGGACGCGCCGGTGATCGCGCCGGTGTTCCAGGACTGGAAGAACGGCCAGTACAAGATCATCTCGTTCTACGCCAAGCGGGCGCGCGGGACGATGGCGCGCTTTGCGATCGAGAACGCAATCACGGACCCGCAAGACTTGAAAGGATTCGACGTCGGCGGCTACGCTTTCGTCGCCGCCGAATCGACGCAGCACAGCTGGCTGTTCCGGCGCAAGGCCGTGGCCTGAGAGCGGCGGGCCGGCGGCACGGCGCCGCGCGCCGGGTCGCGCTTATTTCAAGACGTCCGCGGGCGCCGCTTTCGGTCCCGACTTGGCCCAGAACTGCCACCAGGGCGCGTCGCCCCTGGCGTTGGGATTGAGGAAGCGGCTGTTCGGATAGTTCAGGGTCAGCACGCGCTGGGCGTCGTCGCGCAGGGACAGCATGCCGAGGCGGTCGTAGCTGCGCACCATGATGAACAGCGCTTCTTCGCGCGCCGGCGCACCGGCGTAGTCGGCCACGGCATTCTGGGCGCGGTTGAGGGCGGCAAGGTAGGCGCCGCGGCGGTAGTAGTAGTTCGCCACGTGCACTTCATAAGAAGCCATCGCGTTGATCAGGTAATTCATGCGCGCGATCGCGTCGGGCGTGTATTTGCTGTTCGGGAACTTGTCGACCAGGGCCTTGAAGGCGGCGAAGGCTTCGCGCGTCGCCTTCGGGTCGCGCTCGGTCGGGTCCTGGGAGTAGATCACGCTAAGGAAGCCGATCTGGTCGTTGAAGTTGATCAGGCCGCGCAGGTAGTACATGTAGTCGACCTGCGGGTGATTCGGGTGCAGCTTGATGAAGCGCTCGACCGCGGCCAGGGCCTCGGCCTGGTCCTGCGACTTGTAGTGCGCATAGGCGATTTCCATCTGCGCCTGGGTGGCATAGGTCCCGAACGGGTAGTTCGCTTCGAGGCGCTGGAACAGCTTGATCGCGGCCTCGTAACGGGCGCCGGCCATCTCCTCGCGTGCCTCGGCGTATAATTTCTCCGCTGACCACTTTGCGGTCTCGTCGGCCTTTTCAGGCAAGAGCCCGCAGCCAGACAGACTTAGCAGGACACTTGTAGCAACCACCAACAGTTTTTTTTGCATAGCTTTTTGCAGAAAAGTTTTACCGAGATTCAACGAACGGCTGATTATAGCCGATGGGACTGACGTGATATTAACTCCTGCGCCGATTTCGGCGGATTTGCCCCTGGACCCCGATTTCGACGACGAGATCGACACCGAGTTGCTTGCCCCGAGCGGCATCGATCTCTCCCCGATCACCCTGCACCTTGACGAGTCCGCTTGCGGCCAGCGCCTGGACAAGGTCGTCGCCGCGCTCGTGCCGCAGTTCTCGCGCAGCCGCCTGCAGCTCTGGTTCGACGGCGGCCATGTGCTGGTCGACGGCAAGACCGCGCGCGGCAAAGACACGGCCTACGGCGACGAAACGGTCGAGGTGCTGCCCCAGCCGGCCCCCGAAGACACGGCGTTTGCACCGGAAGACATCGCACTGAACATCGTCCATGAGGACGAGCACATCCTCGTCATCAACAAGCCGGCCGGCCTGGTCGTGCACCCCGGCGCCGGCAACTGGTCGGGCACGCTGCTGAACGGCCTGCTGCACCATGCACCGCAGCTGGGCTCGGTGCCGCGCGCCGGCATCGTGCACCGCCTGGACAAGGACACGAGCGGCCTGATGGTGGTCGGCAAGACCCTGGCCGCGCAGACCGATCTGGTACGCCAGTTGCAGGCGCGCAGCGTCAAGCGCGAATATTTCGCCCTGGTCTGGGGCACGCCGCTGCTGTCGGGCACCATCGACGCGTCGATGGGCCGCCATCCGAAAGACCGCGTCAAGATGGCGGTCTCGACCAGCCTGGGCGCGAAACCGGCGATCACCCACTATGCGCGCATCGCCGAAGGCATGCTCGACCGCCGTCCGGTAAGCCTGGTGCAGTGCCGCCTGGAGACGGGCCGCACCCACCAGATCCGCGTGCACATGCTGTCGATCGGGTTCGGCCTGGTGGGCGATTCGGTCTACGGCAAGACCCACCTTTCCCCGGTGTTCCACCGCCAGGCGCTGCAGGCACGCCGCCTGGGCCTGGTGCATCCGGCCACGGGCGAGCAGTGCGAGTGGGTGGTGCCGCTGGCCGAGGATTTCGCCGCCCTGATCGCGCGGGCCGGCATTGCCGAACCGGACGCGGCATGATGGAAGAGGGCGATCTCGTCATTCCGGATTGGCCGGATGCGCCCGCCAACGTCGGCGCGCTGGCGACGACCCGGCGCGGCGGCGTCTCGCGCGCGCCGTATGACGACGGACGCGGCGCCGGCGGCCTGAACCTGGGCTTGCACGTCGCCGACGATCCGGCGCATGTGGCCGAGAATCGCGCGCGCCTGCAGGCGCTGCTGCCCGGCCGGCCGGCCTGGATCGCGCAGGTGCACGGGACCGACGTGGTCGACGCCGCCAGCGTCGGTCCCGGCCAGCCGGTGCGCACCGGCGACGCCAGCATTGCCGGCGCGCCCGGCATCGTGTGCGCCATCCTCACCGCCGACTGCCTACCGGTGCTGTTTGCCGACCGCGCAGGCAAGGTGGTCGGCGCGGCCCATGCCGGCTGGCGCGGACTGGCCGGCGGCGTGCTGGGGCAGACGGTGGCGCGCATGCGCGCGGCCGGGGCCGGGGAAGTGACGGCCTGGATGGGACCGGCCATCGGGCCGCAAGCCTTCGAGGTCGGGAAGGATGTGTTCGACACCTTCACGCGCGCCTTGCCGGGCATCGACGTCGGCTTCGCGTTCACCGCGCATCCCGCCCACCCGGGCAAATATCTTGCCGACATGTTCGCGCTGGCGCGCCTGATGCTGGCCGCCGCCGGCGTCAGCAGCGTCGCCGGCGGCGGCGACTGCACGGCCACCCAGGCCGACCGTTTTTATTCATACCGGCGCGACGGCGTGACGGGACGCCAGGCGAGTTTGATCTGGCTCAAGTAATGCTTCCCTGCGTCATCAATACTGACTAGTTGCCGATGCCGGCGCCGTCGCTGTCGGCGCCCTGGCGCGTGCTTGCAGTCCCCGCAGGTTGTGCCTTTTCCACAACGTTTTCCGCATTCTTGTCGCGCGCTGCGGCCTCGGCCAGGGCCGCCTGCCGGGCGTAGGCGGCATCCCGCAGCGCGCGCCGCGTCCGGCGCCGCTTGCCACCGGTGAGGTAAAAAAGGATAGACAGGGGTATCATGCAGTAGAAGAGAAAAGTCATGATTGCCGCAGTGATCGACGTTTCCGTCGCTGCCATCAGGATGACGACATAACTCCAGCCGATTGCAACGATCCACATGCTGTTCTCCACGATTGCGCCAGTTCGCCAGTTAAATGATTTAATCCAGCCACTCAACCGATTCTAACGGACGCCGACATGAATATGCCCGACCCTCAAGCTTTCGCTACCACCTGGATGAACCAGCTGACCGATCCGTCGGCATGGCAGGGGTGGATGAACATGCCTGCCGCCGGCGGCTTGCAGGCTCACGGCGCCCATCCGCTGGTCGCGGCGTTCAAGGATCTCAAGGTCAGTATCGCCCCGGCGCGCATGGATGCGCTGCGCACCGACTATCTGCAGAAGGCCGGGCAGCTGTGGCAGGACTTTATGTCGGGCAAGACTCCGGCCTTGCACGACAAGCGCTTTTCCAGCTCGGAATGGACGGCCACGCCCTTTGCCGCCTTCACCGCCGCCTCTTACCTGCTCAACGGCGAATTCATGCTGGCCATGGCCGACGCCGTCGAGACCGGCCCGCGCGAGCGCCAGAAGATCCGCTTCACGGTGCAGCAAATGGTCGATGCAATGTCGCCGGCCAATTTCTTGGCAACGAATCCGGAAGCCCAGGCCAAGCTGATCGAAACCAAGGGCGAAAGCCTGACCAAGGGCTTGCAGCACATGCTGGAAGACCTGGCCAAGGGCCGCATTTCGCAGACCGACGAGTCGGCCTTCGAGGTTGGCAAGAACGTCGGCACCACGCCCGGCGAGGTCGTGTACGAGAACGACCTGTTCCAGCTGATCCAGTACAGCCCGGCCACGCCGACCGTGCGTGCCGTGCCCTTGCTGATGATCCCGCCGTGTATCAACAAGTTCTACATCCTCGACCTGCAGCCGGAAAACTCGGTGGTGCGCTACGTGGTCGAGCAGGGCAATACGGTCTTCATGGTGTCGTGGCGCAATCCCGACAAATCGATGGGCAACCTGGCCTGGGACGATTACGTCGAGCGCGGCGCCATCGAGGCCATTCGGGTGGCGCGCGAGATCACCGCCCAGGAAAAGGTGCACGTGTTCGGTTTCTGCGTCGGCGGCACGATCGCCGCCACCGCGCTGGCCGTGCTGGCGGCGCGCGGCCAGCAACCGGCGGCCAGTCTCTCGCTGCTCACCACGCTACTCGACTTTTCCGACACCGGCGTGCTGGACGTCTTCATCGACGAAACCCAGGTGGCGCAGCGCGAGGCCAAGCTGGCCAAGGGCGGCATCATGCCGGGGCGCGACCTGGCGACGACTTTCTCGGCGCTGCGGCCGAACGACCTGGTCTGGAACTATGTCCAGCAAAACTATTTGAAAGGCAAGACACCGCCGGCCTTCGACCTGCTGTACTGGAATGCCGACAGCACGAACCTGCCAGGGCCGATGTTTTGCTGGTACCTGCGCAACACCTACCTGGAAAACAAGCTCATGCTGCCGGGCCAGCTGACCGTCTGTGGCGAGAAGGTCGACCTCGGCCGGATCGACGCGCCAGTATTTCTGTACGGTTCGAAGGAAGACCACATCGTGCCCTGGGAGGCAGCGTTCGCCTCGATGAGCCTGCTCAATCCGAAAAAACCGAAGGCGAACCGCTACGTGCTGGGCGCGTCGGGCCATATCGCCGGCGTCATCAATCCGGCCTCGAAGGGCAAGCGCAGCCACTGGGTGAACGACCAGCCGGCCGGCAAGGGACCGCGTTCGGCCGAGGATTGGTTCGCCGGCGCCACCGAGCACAAGGGCAGCTGGTGGCCGGAATGGGCACGCTTCCTGCAAGAGAACGGTGGCGAGGAAGTGCCGGCGCCGACGCGGGCGGGCAACGACCAGTACCAGCCGTCGGAACCGGCGCCGGGACGGTATGTCAAGATGCGTGCGGAATAAGGTCGTGGCGGAAAGGGGGGCAGGGTGCGGCGAACTGTCGCTAGCCTTCCAACAAATTGGTTGGAAAAAGCAATAATTGCTGCACCTGCGTATCGAACGTGGTATTTTTAGTCCGCTTTTGCTCGGCGACACTTTTGCCGGTCAAAACGAGCCATCGCGGCAAGCCGGCGAGACAAGCCGGCGCGACATTTGAACAATCTTCGCAGCGTGCTGCCCACAAGGCGGCGCAACAATGGAACTTGAGATGAGTAGTGCAAAAAACAGTACTGAACGCCTGATCAAGAAATACCCGAACCGTCGCCTCTACGACACCCAGACCAGTTCCTACATTACCCTGACGGACGTGAAGCAGCTGGTCCTCGATGCCGACGAGTTCACGGTGGTCGACGCCAAAACCAGTGAAGACCTGACCCGGGCGATCCTGCTGCAGATCATCCTCGAAGAGGAAGCGAATGGCGCGCCGATGTTCTCGAGCGCCGTGCTGGCCCAGATCATCCGCTACTATGGCCACGCGATGCAGGGCATGATGGGCTCCTACCTGGAAAAGAACGTGCAAGCGTTCACCGACATCCAGAACAAGTTCACCAGCAACGCCGCCGGCGCACTCGAAGGCAAGCCCTTCAGTCCGGAAATGTGGACCCAGTTCATGAACGTCCAGGGTCCGATGATGCAGGGCATGATGAACAACTACATCGACCAGAGCAAGAACCTGTTCATGCAGATGCAGGAGCAGATGCAAAACCAGAGCAAGGTACTGTTCAGCGCCTTCCCGTTCCCGTCGGTGCCGACGGATAAAAAGTAAGCGGCTCGGCGGTGCGACGAAAACGCCCGGCGCTGTCGCCGGGCGTTTTTCGCGCTGTTCTGGAAGATGGCCTCGTGCGGCCCTGACGAGCGTAGCCAGGCTTGCGCCGCGCGCAGGGCGCAAGCAAGCGGCAGGCCGCAACCGCGCAATGGCACGGCAAGCGGCGCCGCTTCCCGGAAAACGACAAACCGGTGCAAGCCGTCGCCGTCGCGGGCGTCAAAATGCCGCCCCGGTTCTCGCCGCCGGCGCCTTCCTGTACAATCGCCGATTGCCCAGAATCTTTCCTCTCCCGCCCATGCTCGAACTCCGCCGCAATCCCGTCCCCGCCGCCAACCCTGAAAGCGCTGCCGCCGCCCCTGCCGCCGCGCCCAAGGTTGGTTTCGTCTCGCTCGGCTGCCCGAAGGCGCTGGTCGACTCCGAACAGATCCTGACCCAGCTGCGCGCGGAGGGTTACCAGACCGCCAAGTCCTACGCCGGCGCCGACCTCGTCATCGTCAACACCTGCGGTTTCATCGACGCGGCGGTGCAGGAGTCGCTCGATGCCATCGGCGAGGCGCTGGCGGAAAACGGCAAGGTCATCGTGACCGGCTGCCTGGGCGCGAAGAAGGATGCGGCGGGCGACGACATCATCACCAAGGTGCACCCGAAGGTGCTGGCCGTGACCGGCCCGCATGCGATGGCGGAGGTGATGGAGTCGGTCCACCTGCACCTGCCCAAGCCCTACGAGCCCTTCCTCGACCTGATGCCGGACCATGGCGTGAAACTGACGCCCAAGCACTACGCCTACCTGAAGATTTCCGAGGGCTGCAACCACCGCTGCAGCTTCTGCATCATCCCGTCGATGCGCGGCGACCTGGTCTCGCGCCCGATCCACGAAGTGCTGGTCGAGGCCGAGAACCTGTTCAAGGCCGGCGTCAAGGAATTGCTCGTCATTTCCCAGGACACCAGCGCCTATGGCGTGGACGTCAAGTTCCGCACCGGTTTCTGGAACGGTCGCCCGGTCAAGACCCACATGACCCAGCTGACCGAAGCGCTGGGCCAGCTGGCGCGCCAGTACGACGCCTGGGTGCGCCTGCACTATGTCTACCCGTACCCGCACGTCGACCAGGTCATCCCGCTGATGGGCGACGGCCATGTGCTGCCTTACCTCGACATCCCGATGCAGCACGCGCACCCGGACGTGCTCAAGCGCATGAAGCGTCCGGCGTCCGGCGAAAAGAACCTGGACCGCATCCTGGCCTGGCGCGCGATGAACCGGGACCTGACGATCCGCTCGACCTTCATTGCCGGCTTCCCCGGCGAGACCGAGGCCGAGTTCGACTACCTGCTCGACTTCCTGAAGGAAGCGCAGATCGACCGCCTGGGCTGCTTCGCCTATTCGCCGGTGGAAGGCGCGAGCGCGAACCTGCTCGCCAACCCGGTGCCGCAGGAAGTGCGCGAAGAGCGCCGCGCGCGCGTCATGCTGCTGCAGGAAGAAATTTCCGCCAAGCGCCTGCAGGCCAAGGTCGGCAAGACCATCCGCGTGCTGATCGACGAAGTCACGCCACGCGAGGCGATCGGCCGTTCGGCAGCGGACGCTCCGGAAATCGACGGCGTCGTCCATATCAAGCGCCCGCTGGTGCCGGGCAAGGCCAAGCTGGGCGTCGGCCAGTTCGCCGACGTGGTCGTCACCAGGGCCGACGCCCACGACCTGTGGGCCAGCCCGGTCGCGTGAGCGCTCTGCCTGCGCGAAGAGCATGAAGAAGTCACTGCAGACCACGCTGGTCCACACCGACTACACGGCCCCGGAGGGCTTCGATGCCTTCCCGCCGGCGATCCACCACGCCTCGACGGTGCTGTTCAAGAACGTGGCGGCGATGCGCTCGGGCCAGTGGAAAGAGAAGAACGCCTATACCTACGGCCTGCACGGCACGCCGACCACCTTCACGCTGGAAGCGCGCCTGGCCGAGATCGAGGACGGCAAGCACTGCCTGCTGGCGCCTTCGGGCCTGGCGGCGATCGCGATGGTCGACTTCGCCTTGCTGAAAAGCGGCGACGACCTCCTGCTGCCCGATAACGTCTACAACCCGAACCGGGAACTGGGGCGCTGGCTGTCGAACGATTTCGGCGTCAGCGCCCGGTACTACGACCCGATGGCCGGCGCCGGCATCGCGCAGCTGATCCAACCGAACACCCGCCTGATCTGGACCGAGGCGCCTGGATCGGTGTCGATGGAAGTGCCGGACCTGCCGGCCATCTGCGCCGCCGCCAGCGCGCGCGGCGTGCTCGTCGCCCTGGACAACACCTGGTCGGCGGGGCTGGCGCTGCGCGGCTTCGACCTGGGCGTGGACATCGTCATGCAGGCATTGACCAAGTACCAGTCGGGCGGCTCGGACGTGCTGATGGGCGCGCTCATCACGCGCGAGCGCGCGCTGCACGACAAGCTGGCCATGGCGCACATGCGCCTGGGACTGGGCGTGTCGGCCGACGACGCCTACCTGGTCATGCGCGCTCTGCCGAGCATGAAGCTGCGCTTCGAAGCCCACGACGCGGCGGCGCGCCGCGTGGCGGCCTGGCTGAAAGGACGTCCCGAGGTGGCGCGGGTGCTGCATCCGGCGTTTGCCGACTGTCCCGGCCACGCCACGTGGAAGCGCGATTTTTCGGGCGCGGGCGGACTGTTCTCGGTGGTGTTCGACGAGCGCTACACGGAAGAGCAGGTGGACCGCTTCGTCGACGCGCTGGAATTGTTCGGCATCGGGTATAGCTGGGGCGGGGCGAACAGCCTGGTGATGCCGTACCGGATGAGCGCGATCCGGCGCAACTGGGTGGGCAAGGGGGTGCTGGTGCGCTTCAATATCGGGCTGGAAGATCCGGCTGACCTGATCGGCGACATCGAGCGGGCCTTCGGGCGGTTGGCGTAAGCCGCCACGGCGTCCGCCCCGGCAAGCGGAAGCGGCGCGATCGCTGGACGGGAAAGCCCGCGCGCCGTTTACTCCATGCCAGGGCCTGACATAAGATGGGTTCTTACTGCTTCAGGACGCGGCGCAAGGTACCCGACAGGTCTTCCGCCGAGAACTTCGCCACGTACGCATCCGCGCCCACGTTCTTGACGTGCTCTTCGTTCGTCGTGCCCGACAGCGAGGAGTGGATCACCACCGGCAGGTTGGCAAAGCGGACGTTCTTCTTGACGTTCCGGGTCAGCGTGAAGCCGTCCATTTCCGGCATCTCGAGGTCGGTCAGCACCAGTGCCACGCGGTCGTAGACGGTCTTGCCCTCGGTCTCGGCGGCGTTGGCGATCGCGTTGAGCTGGTCCCAGCACTCCTGGCCGCTCTTGGTCATGATGAAGGGCAGGCCCATCGCGTCGAGGCCTTGCTCGATCAGCGCGCGCGCGACCACCGAATCGTCGGCCGCCAGGATCACCGCGCCCGGCTTCAGATGGATCTGCGCGCCCACGGTCTGCGGGCTGATCTCGGGACCCGTGTCCGGATTCATCGAACGCAGGATGGTTTCGACGTCGAGTACCTGCGCCAGCCGGCCCGGCGCGCCGTTCTCGCCTTCGAGGCGGGCAATGCTGGTGACCATGCCGCTGCCGGCGCTCTTTTCGGCCGACATGACCTGGCTCCAGTCCAGGCGCACGATTTCCTCGACGCTTTCGACGGCGAAGGCCTGGGTAGTGCGGGCGAACTCGGTGACCAGCATGATGTTCAGGCCGGTCTTGGGCTTGACGCCGGCGATTGCAGGCAAGTCCAGCACCTGGATGATCTGACCACGCAGGTTGACCACGCCGAGCACGTGGTCCGGCGAGCCGGCCACGGCGGTAATCTGCGGCATCGCCACGATCTCGCGGATCTTGAAAACGTTAATGCCGAACAGTTCGCTTCGTTCGCCGTTCTCATCTCCGCCGAGGCGAAACAGCAGCAGCTCGAATTTGTTGGTGCCCGTCAGATTGCTGCGCTCGTCGACTTCCTGCTGAACCGATTTCATATGTGATCCCGAATAGAGTTGGTGCCATCAGGAAAGTATTCTAGCCGCGAATATGTCGGAAAGCGCAAAACAATCGTCAGATCGGCATCGATTTGTTGCTGTTCAGATCCAAAAAGCCACGAATAAGACGATACGCTTTCCACAACCACGCAAGCGTCCATACCAGCCAGGCAACTGGAATGCCGATGATCGTGGCAAACAGGATGCCGCCGACGACCATCCACAGGAAGTAGAACCAGAACGAGCGGATCATCCAGCCGTGGTGGCTGTAGACGATGGTGCCGTTGGTCTCCGGGCGCTTGAGGTAGTTGACGATCAGCGGCAGGAAGGACAGCATCCCGAGCGAAAAGAAGAAGGTGGCCGCGTGGACCAGGTACAGGATGCGCGCCATCTGCTTGGCGTCTTCGGTTCCGCTGTCGAGTACGAGTTGTTGCGACATGAATGGCTCCTTGCGGGACGACCCCGCTCCGGTCCAGATTGTAGCAGCCATTCGTGGCAATTTCGCTAACCCTGCCAATCGTGCTTTGCCGTGCGGCTGCGTGCTCCGGCGCGCGCCTGCCAGGCCGCCGGAGACACGGCAATGCGCGGCGGCCGCGAGCGGCGCTTACAGCTGCGACTGCACCCAGGCGACGATCCTGCCCGCATCCATGGCCCCGGCCTGGCGCGCCACTTCGCGCCCGCCCTTGAACAGGGCCAGCGTGGGAATGCTGCGGATGCCGAACTGCGCCGACAAGTCCTGGGCGCGCTCGGTATCGACCTTCAGCAGGCGCACGCGCGGCTCGAGCCGGCCAGCCGCCTGGGCGTAGGCCGGCGCCATCATCTTGCAGGGGCCGCACCATTCGGCCCAGAAGTCGACCAGCACGGGGATGTCGTTGCGGGCGATGTGTTTGCCGAAGCGTTCCGAACCGACGTCGAGCGGGCGGCCCGCGAACAGGGGCGCCGCGCATTTGCCGCAAACAGGCTGGTCGGACAGGCGCGCGGGGGCGAGGCGGTTGACGGCGTCGCAGGCCGGACAGACGATGTGCAGGTGGTCGCTCACGTAAGACTCCTTGGCGTTGGTGTTGGCGATATTCTAACGCTTGTGGGTGTCCGTCGCATGGTTGAGCCGCGTTGCCCCGCGCGCGGCTCAACCATGCGACCGGGCAAGCGCCGCGGGGGTACAATCGGTCCATACCACTTGTAAGATAGTCAATGAAAAAATCGAGCGATGCCGCCACTGCGCTGATCGGTTGCGCCGGCTGGAATATTCCGAAAGAAGCGGCTGAACGCTTCCCCGAGGCCGGCAGCCACCTCGAACGCTACGCCGCCGTGTTCCCGGCGGTGGAGATCAACACGTCCTTCTACAAGCCGCACCGGCCGGCGACCTATGCGCGCTGGGCCGAGAGCGTGCCTGACGACTTCAGGTTCGCGGTGAAGGTGCCGCGCTCGATCACGCACGACGCGCAGATGCGCGGCATCGACGGCCTGCTCGCGCGCTTCGCCGGCGAGGTCGGGGAACTCAAGCACAAGCTCGGCTGCCTGCTGGTCCAGTTTCCGCCCAAGCTCGGCTTCCACGACGAGACCGCGCGCGACTTCTTCATGAAACTGGAAGACACCTTCGGCTGCATGGTCGCCTGTGAAGGCCGGCATCCGAGCTGGTTCAGCGAGACCGCCACCGAAGTGCTGCGCGAGCGCAAGGTCACGCGCGTGATCGCCGACCCGGCCGCCGGCCAGCCGGGTCCGCACGTGCCGACCACGAGCGACCTGTATGTGCGCCTGCACGGCGCCCCGCGCATCTATTACTCCTCGTATTCGCGCGACTATCTCGACGCCCTGGTGCGCGACCTGACCGTGCACGGCGCGGCCGGCCGCCAGGTCTGGTGCATCTTCGACAACACCGCGGCCGGCGAGGCGGTGCCCAATGCGCTCGACGTGTTGACCGCGCTGCGCGGCGGCGTGCCGCCGCCGGCGTGACCGTTCAGGGGCTGCGTGCCATGGTCACGGCGACCTTCCGCTTTTTCGGAGCGCTCAACGACTTCCTGCCGCGCGACCGGCGCGACAGCGCGTTCGCCGCCCCGTGCGCACGCGCCGCCACGGCCAAGCACATGATCGAAGCGCTGGGCGTGCCGCACACCGAGGTCGGCCAGCTGCGCGTCAATGGCCTGCCCGGCGCATTCGAACGGCTGCTGCAGGAGGGCGACGACCTGGCCGTTTATCCGCAGTCGCAGGCGGATCTGGCCGGAACGGGTTTCGTGGCCGACGCCCACCTCGGGGGGCTGGCGCGCCTGCTGCGCATGGCCGGCTTCGATACGCTCTACGATAACGGCTACCGGGATGAAGAGATCGTCGCCATCGCCCGCGGCCAGGCGCGCACCGTGCTCACGCGCGACCGCGAACTGCTCAAGCGGCGCGAGCTTGCCCATGGCTGCTACCTGCATGCGATCCGGCCCGAGCAGCAGCTGCGCGAGCTCTCCGCGCGCCTGCGCCTGGCCGCGGCGGCGCTGCCGTTCACGCGCTGCCTGGACTGCAACCGGCCGCTGCGCCCCGTCGCCAAGGCCGCGGTCGCCGAGCGCCTGCCGCCGGCCGTGCGCGCGCAGCAGCAGCAATTCACCACCTGCGACGCCTGCGGGCGGGTGTTCTGGAAAGGCTCGCACTACCAGCGCATGCTGGCCATGCTTGGCGGCGCGATTGGTCTAGAATCGTTCCCATCGCAACGAGCTGCCGACGACACGTGAATCCTTCCTTGCCCCTGCTGAGCTTTCCGGTCCGCGCCGGGTGCCCGCCCGGTGCCTGCGTGTGCGGGCGCGAGCGACTGATGTCCGATCCCGAGGCCGACATGCGTCCGCTGGCGATCGACCGCAGGCAGGAGATGCGCCTGATCGAGCGCATCGAACGGATCGATACCTATGCCGACTTGCGCCATGTGCAGGAATTGATTCGCAGGAATATCGGCGCCGAGCTGCATATCGCGCCCGGACCGAACGAAGTGCGGACCCTGCGCGGCATCATCATCGTGCTCGAGGAAAAACCGGGGCTGTGCAAGAAGGTGCGCCAGTCGGTGCCGGCGGCGGTGCGCAAGCGCCTGCAGGAAAAGCCCGAGATCGCCTACGCGATCCTCGACGCCGGCGACCTGTTCGGCGCCGCTTGAACGGCCCGGGCGCCCATCCAGGAACGCACCGGTTTCTCGCGGCCGGGACCGGCGCGTCGCCGCCCTGGCCGGCGCCCGCTCCGGCTCCGGCTCCGTGTGGTGGAATCGACGTTCATTCCCGGTCGCTTTCCTGGGGCCGGGTCGACAGGGCGACGATCGCGGCGCCCGCGGCGACGATCAATGCGTCCTCGATCAAGCCGCTGCGGGTCTGGCCGATGCGCGCCATGGCCTGCTTGCGGGCGGCGAGCGTCAGATAGGCCAAGGGCACGGCGGTGGCGATCGCGACCGCCGCTCCGGCCCGCTCGCGGCCGCGCGGCGCCAGGGCGGCCCCGGCGATTGCCGCGCTCATCACGCGCGCCAGCAGTCCCGGCAACACCGTGCGGTCGGGCGCGCTTTTCACCTTGTCGCCCACCAGTTCGCCAAGGCCCATCGCGAGCGCGCCGTACTTGAACAAGGGCCGGTCGAGCAGGAGCAATACGCCGTCGGTCTGGCGGCCGGCCAGGCGCGCGGTGGCGAGGGTGGCCATCGGCGTCATCGAGCGCGCGCTGGCGACGGCGCCGATCAAGGCGGAAGGAAGCAGGCTGGGGGATGTCATCGGTATCGGCTCCTGGGTGGCGGTCTCGTTTTCAAGATCCGATTGTAGTCACCCCGCACAGCCGTGTCGCCACGCAGGGGCGGGCACGCCATCCCTTCGGGCGCTCAGACCTTCACCAGGTATTTCATGACGAAGCCGACCACCAGCGTGGCGGCCATCACCAGCGACAGCGCGCCGTGCAGGGTGTCCGAGCCGATCGCCACATCGCGCGCCATCTCTTCCTTGCTGATCCTGGCCACGCGCGAGAGCACGACCGGGCGCAGCAGGCCCTGGATGCCGAGCAGGATCAGGCCCAGGCCGATCAGGGTTTCGCCGGTCAGGTTCTGTTTCAATCCGTTCCAGAAGCCGAGGCCGCCGAGGATGGTGCCGAACAAAAACCAGAAGATGCGCGAGCCGGTGTAGCGCGAGAATTTTGAAGTGTCCATGGGGTTGCGTGCTGTCAAAACCGCATTATAAAGGGGCGGCCGCAGGCCGCGGCTTGAGGATGACCAGGGCCAGCGAGGCCACCACCAGCACGATGCCGGCCCACTGCCAGGGCGTGACGACCTCGTTCAGGACCAGCATGCCGGCCGCGATGCCGACCGGCGGCACGGCCAGCGAAAAGGGTGCCACCCGGTTGGCCGGATGGCGCTTGAGCAGGCCGGTCCACATCGCGTAGCCGAGAATGGTGGCGAACCAGCCGAGATACGCCATCGAGGCCCAGGCCGTGGGGGAAATGGCGCGCCAGTCCCAGTGGGTTGCCGGTGGATCGAAGGCGAGCGAGAGCAGGACGAAGGGCAGGATCGGCACCATGCTGCTCCAGACCATGAAAGGCAGCACGTCGAACCGTGGGGTGCTGCGCTGGGCGATGCGCACGACGATGTTCGAGGCCGCCCACATCGCCGCCGACGCAACGCTGAGCAGGAAGCCGGCCAGCGTCACTTGCGAGCCGCGCCCCAGCGCATCGACGCACAGGCAGGCGAGGCCCAGGGCGGCGATTCCCATCGCCCCCTGCAGCCTGCGCCCGACCTTTTCCTTCAGGATCACAAATGCGAACAGGGCCGTGAAGAAGACCTGCATCTGCAGCATCACGGGCGCCAGCGACGCCGACATGCCTTCCTTGAGCGCCAGGAACAGCAGGCCGAACTGGCCGACGCCCTGGAACAGGCCATACAGCACGACCCAGCGCGCCGCCAGCCTTGGCGGGCGCACGAACAGCAGCAGGGGCAGCAGCGCGAACAGGTAGCGCCCGGCGCCGAGCTGGAACGGGGTTACCTCGCGCAGGCCCAGCTTCATGGCCACGAAATTGGTGCCCCAGACCAGCACGACGCAAAGGGCGGCGGCATAGTCGCGTCCTTCCAGTGCGCCCTGCTCGCTCATTGAGAACCTATCCCAGCAGGAAGCGAGTCGTTGCCGACGCGCCTGACAGGCGGGTGCCGCGTTGCTCGCCATTGCGCGGCGCGCCGCGCGGCCTCCTTGCGCCTTGCTCCCGCCTGTCATGCATCGTCATCGACTTTCTCCCGCCTGCCGAGATGGGTTCTTAATGCGCGTGTCCGCCGCCGAGGTAGGCCGCCACCACTTTCGGATCGTTTTTCAGGCTCTCGGCCGGGCCGTGCACCGAGATGCGGCCGTTCTCCAGCACATAGCCGTAGTCGGCCACGTTCAGGGCGGCGGCCGCGAATTGCTCGACCAGCAGCATCGTCACGCCTTCGCTCTTCAGGCGCGTGATGATGCGGAAGACTTCCTCGACCAGGATCGGCGCCAGGCCCATCGACGGCTCGTCGAGCAGCACGACGTCCGGGTTGAGCATGACGGCGCGCGCCATGGCCAGCATCTGCTGCTCGCCGCCCGACAAGGTGCCGGCCAGCTGCGTGCGCCGCTCCTTCAGGCGCGGGAACAGGTCCATGGCCTTGTCCAGGTCGTGCTGGATGTCGCCCTTGGGACGGGCGCGGGTATAGCGCGGGAAGGCGCCCAGGAGCAGGTTGTCGGTCACGCTCATGGTCGCGAACACGCGCCTTCCTTCCGGCGAGTGGGCCAGGCCGGCACGCGCGATGCGGTGCGAGTCCAGGCCCGTGATGTCCTTGCCGCCCAGGGTGATGCTGCCGGCCTTCGGCTTGATCATGCCCGAGATGGCGCGCATGGTCGTGGTCTTGCCGGCGCCGTTCGAGCCGATCAGGGTCACGAGTTTTCCCTTGGGGACGTCGAGCGAGATGCCGTGCAGGACCTGCACCTTGCCGTAGGCCGCTTCCAGATTCTGAATGGTGAGCATGGTCTGGTATCTCCTTAAACGGTGGCCGTGGCCGGTGGGGTGTCTTCGACGGTGCCGCCCAGGTAAGCCTCGATGACCTTCGGGTCGGCCTGCACGCTGGCCGGCACGCCCTCGGCGATCTTCTGGCCGAAGTCGAGCACGGTGACCGTGTCCGAGATCGACATGACGACGTCCATGTGGTGTTCGATCAGGATGATGGTGATGCCGTGGTCGCGGATCTTGCGGATGATCGCCATCAGCTCGCGGATGTCGGGCGCCGTGAGGCCGGCGGCCGGTTCGTCGAGCAGCAGCAGCTGCGGGTTCAGGCCCAGCGCGCGCCCGATTTCCAGGAGGCGCTGCTTGCCGTAGGGGAGGTTGCGCGCCTCCTCGTCGGCCAGGTTCGACAAGCCGACGAACTCGAGGATCGCCGCGGCGCGCCTTCTCGCCGCCGTTTCTTCGCGCCGCATGCGCGGCGTGCTGACCATCGCATCGAACACGGTCGAGCGGAAGGTGTGGTGCAGGCCGACCAGCACGTTCTCGGTCGCCGTCATCTCGCCGAACAGCTGCACGTTCTGGAAGGTGCGCGCCACGCCGCCGAGCGCGATCTGGGACGGCGTGCGTCCGGTGATCTGCTGGCCCGCGAACACGACGCCGCCCGCGGTCGGCTTGTAGATGCCGGTCAGGACGTTCATCATCGTGCTCTTGCCGGAGCCGTTCGGCCCGATCAGGCCGTGCACGGAGCCGCGCGCCACGTTCAGGTCGACCTGGTTCAGCGCTTTCAGGCCGCCGAACTGCATCAGGATCTTTTCGGCGCGCAGCAGGTCCGCACCGGCCTGGCCGTGGGCCGTGCCCTTGGCCACGCCTTCGAAGGCATCGGCCGTGGCGTCGAGTCCGACCGCGTGCACGTGGGCCGTGCGCCGTCCCAGCAACTGGCGGAAGAAGCCGACGATGCCGTCCTGCAGGTAGTAGACGACGAACAGGGTCATCAGGCCGAAGATGGTCAGGCGCCAGTCGACCATGTTCTCGATCCGGTAGGACCAGAACGCCAGGCCGATGGTGGCCACCAGCGGGATCAGCACCTTGCGCGGCGTGGCGCTTTTCTTCACCAGGGCCAGCACCGAGCCGATCACGCCCAGCACGGCCGCGGCGACCGCGATCTGGCGGAACAGGGCGATGTCGGACAGGAGGCTGGGCAGCATGACGACGATGATCGCGCCGAGGATGGCGCCGGTACGGGTCTTGCGCCCGCCCATGATCACGGCCAGCAGGAACAGGATGGTCAGCTCGAAGTTGTAGGTGTTCGGCGAGATGTACTGTTCCGAGTAGGCGTACAGGCTGCCGGCCAGGCCGGCGAAGCCGGCGCTGATGACGAAGGCGTAGACCTTGTAGCGGTAGACCGACACGCCCATGCAGTCCGATGCGATCGGACTGTCGCGCAGCGCCTCGAAGGCGCGCCCGATATTCGACTTCAGCAGGCGGTGCACCAGCACCAGCGAGAGCACCATGAACGCGGCGACCATGTAGTAGTACTGGGTCTCGGTCAGTTCAGCGCCCAGCACGTGCGGCTTCGGCACGGTGATGCCCATCGGGCCTTCGGTGAGGAAGGTCATCTCGTTGATCATGATCTGGGCGATGGTGCCGAAGGCGAGCGTCACCATGGCCAGGTAGGGACCGGTCACGCGCAGCGCCGGCAGCGCAAGGATCGCCCCGAACAGCGCGGTGATGGCGATGCTGGCCGGGATGGCGAGGAACCAGGGCGCGCCCATTTTCATCACCAGCACGCCGGTGACATAGGAGCCGATGCCGAACAGGCCGGCATGGCCGAGCGAAACCTGGCCGGTATAGCCGACCACGATGTCCAGGCCGAACAGCAGGATCGCGTAGATCAGGATGGTTTCGGCGAGGTGAATGTAGTAGGGGTTGGTGAAGGCGAGCGGGAAGACGGCCAGCACGATCAGGCCGAGCACGCTCGCGATGAGCAGGGTTTTATTTTTCATCATGATCAGACCTTCTTGATCGCAGCCTTGCCGAACAGGCCGGACGGTTTCACCGCCAGCACCAGCAGCAGCAGGATCAGTCCCGGCACTTCCTTGTAGCCGGTCGAGATGTAATAGCCGGTCGCGACTTCCGCGATGCCGAGGATCAGGCCGCCGACGATGGCGCCCATGCCGGAGGTCAGGCCGCCGATGATGGCCACCGCGAAGGCTTTCAGGCCGAGCGAGGCGCCCATGGTGGCGCTGGTGAGCGTGAGCGGCGCGATCAGGGCGCCGGCGAACGCCGCCGTGGCCGAGGACAGGGCATACGAGAAGGTGATCACGCGGCCCGTGTTAATGCCCATCAGGCCGGCGGCGTCGCGGTCGTTCGAGGTGGCGACGACGGCCTTGCCGTAGATCGACTTGCGGTTGAAGATCTCGACGGCGAGCATCATCGACAGCGCGCCGATGATGACGGCGATCTGCATCGGCTGCACGTTCGCGCCCATGACCTGGAACGGGGTGGCCGACAGCGGCGAAGGGAAGGGCAGCACGTCCTTGCCCCAGATGTTCTCCGCGACGTTCTTGAAGATGATGGCCAGCGCGATGGTCGACATGATCCAGCCGAATTCGGACTTGATCCGGATGGCCGGACGCACGCCGATCCACTCGACGAACATGCCTTGCAGCGCGCCGAACATGATCACCAGCGGGATCATGAGCCAGTAGCTCATGTAGGGACCGCCGTGGATGCCGCCCACCAGGGACAGGCCGACCAGGGCGCCGAGCATGAGCGCCTCGCCCTGGCCGAAATTGAGGGTGCCGGAAGTGGCAAAGGTAAGTTGATAGCCGAACGCGACGACGGCATAGATCATGCCGAGCGCGATACCGCTGAAGACGAGCTGCAGAAGAATATCCATGATTTCACCATAAGGAGGCGCGCGGTCCCGGGACCCGGCCTCCGGTCAACAAGAAAATGGCCGGCCAGGGCACACCCCGGCCGGCCACGATCAGTGCGATGCCGCCACTGCCTTACTTGGCCTGGACCACGCGTCCGCCGCGCACTTCACCGAAGACGGTGTTGTTGAAGTTGATGGCTTCGTGGTCGGCCTTGGTGTACGGCTTGTCGTAGGTGGCGACGACGCCCTCGACCTTGGTGTTGAGGTTTTCCAGCGCGGCGACGATCTTCGGGCCCTCGGTGGAATTGGCCTGCTTCATGGCCGCGGCCAGCAGGTAGATCGAGTCGTAGCCCTGGGCCGCGGAAACGGCCGACGGCATGCGGCCGCCCGGCGGGTTGTAGGCTTTCACGTAGGCGTCGATGAAGGCCTTGCGCTTGGGCGTGCTCGGCTCCTGGATGAAGGTTTGCGGCATGCGCGTGCCTTCGCCGTTCTTGCCGGCGTTGTCGACGAAGTTCGCCATCGACAGCGTCCAGCTGCCGATCATCGGCACTTTCCAGCCCAGCTTTTCCATGCCGTTGGCGATCTGGGCCAGCTCCGGTCCGATGCCGTAGGTGAGCACCGCTTCGGCGCCGGCCTGCTTCGCCTTGAGCAGCTGGGACGTCATGTCGACGTCCTGCAGGTTGTATTTTTCGACGACGACCGGCTTGACGCCTTTCTTCTCGAGCGCTTTCTCGAGGTCGGCGCGGCCCAGCTGGCCGTAGTTGGTCGAGTCGGCCAGGATCGCGACCTTCTTGAAGCCGCGGCGGGTAAGGGCTTCCTCGACGATCATCTGCGACTGGATCGCATCGCTGGCCGAGGTGCGGAACACGAAGTTGATCGGCTGGGTGGCGAATTGCTGGGTGATGACGGTGCCGGTGGCGACGTTGTTCATCACCGGGATCTGCGCCTGCTGGTAGAAGCGCTGCGAAGCTTGCGCGACG
This sequence comes from Massilia jejuensis, assembly GCF_042656795.1. Lineage (NCBI taxonomy): Bacteria > Pseudomonadati > Pseudomonadota > Betaproteobacteria > Burkholderiales > Oxalobacteraceae > Massilia > Massilia jejuensis. The sequence continues at coordinate 122,369 of NZ_JBHSMS010000013.1, forward strand.
CCGGTGTTGATATAGCCGACGGTGGCGACGACGCGTTCCTTGTTGATCAGTTCCTGGGCAATCTGCACGCCGCGTTCGTTCTTCGCTTCGTCGTCGCGCTCGATCAGCTGGATCTGGCGGCCGAGGACACCACCGGAGGCGTTGATCTCGTTGACAGCCAGTTTGACGCCGTCACGCATCGATACGCCCATCGGGGCCGAGCCGCCCGTGAAAGGACCGGACACGCCGATCTTGATCGGATCCGCGGCCATGCTCGACATCGAAAAACCCAGTGCTACCCCTGCAACCAATGCCTTCAACTTGAAATTCATTGCCATCTCCGTAGTGTGTTTTTGATCATGCCCGTACGCTGGAACGCCTGACAAAACGCGCTGGACAGCCTTCGAGACGTCCTCTCATGTTGGGGCATCGTCGTCGACAATGGGCCTTGACATGCGCGATTTTGTCAGGCGCGCTTCGCGCCAGTGACGAGCTCATTGTAGGTTAGCAATTGATAAGCAGCAAACGATTGCTATGACGCACTGCACAATGCACCACACATAAGACAGCGTAAGCAAACGGTAAGGAAAAGGGTGTAGGGAGGCGGTAATAACAAAGGCCGCATTCGGCAGGCGGCCTCCCTGTTTTGGTGCGTTTTTGCGGCAGTGCGGTGCCGGCGTGCGGTTTCAGCGGCGGCGGTAGCCGCGATGCCGGTGTCCACCCCAGCTTTTGCCGAAGTGAAAGCCAAGGCCGATCGACACCGGCGGATACCAGTACGGCTCCCGCACGTAGACCGGAACCGGCACATACACCGGTGCACCGTAGATCGGCGCGCCGTGGACGGGCGCGGCGCCATGGACCGCGCGGCCCCCGATCGGGCCCGGATCGGTGATGACGGTCGAGCTGGTAATGACGCCGGCATCGCCGGCGCGTGCGCCCGTGCCGAGCGGCACCGGCGTCACCGAGACGACTTGCCAGCCGTCCGTACCGGTCGGCCGCGCATCGGCGCGGGTGGCGTCATTGGCCGGACCGGGCGCGGCGCAACCGGCCAGTACTGCCAGCGCGGCGAAGACGAAGATGGATTGTTTCATGGCGGTCCTCCTGATGGGGCCATCATAGTGTTTCCTTTTTTGTGTTGGTGCCCAGTTACAGCTTGTTACATTTACATCGCCTCGATTCCGGTTGGGCCGCCGACAGCGCCGACGTGCGCCCCTTGGCCCGCCGCGAACGGCCCGCCAGCCCCTCATGCGCCGGTGCCGCGGCCGGCAAGCAAGCCGGGCCATCCCGTCCGTTCGCCGGCAAGGACGGGGTTCGGCACGAAGGGCGCGAGCGGTACCGCGTCGGCGACCGCCTGGTAGCCGGCGTCGTTCGGGTGCAGGTGGTCGCCGCTATCGTAGACCGGCAGCAGGCGGCTCGGCCGCGCCGGGTCGCGCAGCGCCGCTTCGGTATCGAGCAGGGCGTCGAATTCTGCCCCGGCGCGCATCCAGTCGTTGACGGCACGCCGCACCCGTTCGCGCGCTGCCGTGTAGTAACTGAAACCCTCGAAGGGCGGGAGGGTCGCCCCGATGATGGTGATATCGCGCGCCTGGGCGCGCGCGATCAGCTGGCGATAGCCGGCGATGAGCTCTTCCACCGGGATCGGGTTCGAGCCGGGGCTGTAGCAGATGTCGTTGATGCCGATGAGGGCGATCAGGTGGCGCACGCCGCTGGTCGCCAGCACGTCGCGGTCGAAACGCGCGAGCGCGGCATGGCCGGCGAGCAAGGCGTTCGGGTAGTCGGTGAGCATGGAATTGCCGCTGATGCCGCGGTTCACGACGCCGATGCGCCCCGCCGCGCCGAGTGCGGACGGCAAGCGCCGCGCCAGGTAGTCGGGCCAGCGCCGGTTCGCGTTGGACGTGCTGCCCTGGCCATCGGTCAGCGAGTCGCCCAGAACCACCAGGCAGGGCGCCGCGACACTGACGTCGACCCCGGTGAGAAAGGGCCAGGACGCGAGCGTGCGCGCGACCGGCATGGAAACGGTGGACGTATAGTCGCCGCCCGGCGACACATAACTGCCCTGGAGCGCGGCATTGTGCAGGGTGCTGCCCTGGACGCTGCCGGCCAGGTAAAGACTGATGGCCAGGTCGGCCTGGGCGGGAAGGTCCAGGTCGAGCGGATCGGAGACGGCCGGCGCCCGCGCGGGAATCGTGACCGACTCCGCGCCGCCGAAGCGCAGCCCGCGCAGGCTGGCCTGGATCACCGCCGCCCCGCTCGCGCGCAGGGCGATGCTGGCGCGGCCGATGCGCAAGGGCGTGCTGCCCATTTCGTTGGAGACGCGGATGCGCAGCCGGCTGCCGCCGATGCTGGACCGTACGAGCAGGCGCAGGGTCTGGCCGGCGTAGGTCTGGACGCTGCCCGATGGCGGCGGCCCGGCGGGCGCCGCGCCCCAGGTCGCGCACCAGCCTGCGCCGCCCGTCTGCGCGTGCGCCGGCAGGGCCGGTACGGCAAGGCTTGCGGCCAGCAGCGGGCCGGCTGTCAGGAAGGAACGCCGCCGCGGCCCGGCGTCGGGGACGGGCGCTGCGAACCTAAGCTTCGTCATGGTCGTGCTCCCACGGGCAGATTGGCGGTTGCGACGCCTCCGTACATGCACGCGGCGTGAAGACCAATCTAAATGGCGGGAGAATGCGACTCAAGCGGCGCACGACAGGGAATTTGCGCTAGCGCAGACGTGGATGAGAATTGCAGTGAAGCTGAGCAATTGTCTGTTCAGTGCAAGGCCCGCGCCTGCCAGCTGTCGGGGCAAGCCGGGGAGGGCGCGGACGGATCAGCCGCCCAGCACCGCCAGTATTGCGTCGAGGCCGCTGAAATTGAGCGCCACGTCGGCCTGCGCCCGCACCACCGGCTTGGCCCGGAACGCCACCGACAGGCCGCCGATGCCCATCATCTTCAGATCGTTGGCGCCGTCGCCCATCACGATCGCGCGCCGTGGTTCGACGCCCAGTCCGGCACAGACACGCTCGACGGTACGCATCTTTTCCTCGGCGTCGACGATGCCGCCCACCACGCGCCCGGTCAGGCGGCCGTGCTCCACCTCGAGCACGTTCGCATGCGTGTAGTCCAGGCCGAGGCGCGTCTTGAGGCGCTCGGTGAAGAAGGTGAAGCCGCCCGACACCAGCAGCGTCTTCAGGCCGGCCGCCTTGACCGCGGCCAGCATGGGCTCGGCGCCAGGCGACAGCCGCAGGCGCTCTTCGTACACGCGTTCCAGCGCCGACGCTTCCAGGCCCGCCAGCAGCGCCACGCGGCGCGTCAGGCTGGCGGAGAAATCGAGTTCGCCGCGCATCGCGCTTTCGGTGATTTCCGAGACCTGGGCTTTCAGGCCCTGCATGTCCGCGATCTCGTCGATGCACTCGATCGTGATCAGGGTCGAGTCCATGTCCATCGCCACCAGGGAGAAGTCGGCCAGCGTGCGCCCGGCCGCGACGAACGTCGCGTCGGCCCTGGCCGCCAGCGCGGCGGCCTGCACCGCCTCCACCACATCGGGCGTGGCCGCCACGTCCTCGCAGCGCAGCGCGCCCGAAGGCAGCACGATCATCCGTGCGGGACGGGCCAGCCAGCCGATCCCTTCGAGCAGCGAAGCCGGCACGCCCGGCCCCTGTAAAACCAGATTCGTCACCATGTCAGTCTTGTGCAAGCAGTTGTTTGATTGTTTGTTTCACCTGCAGCACCCGCGCTGCCAGGTCCGGCATGGCGGCGGTGATGCGCAGCTTGTCCTGGCCCGCGAGCTTGATGTGGCGGTTCTTCTGGATCAGCGTGATGATCCTGATCGGATCGATCGGCGGTTTTTCCATGAACTGCAGGCTGGCCGCCTCGCCGTGGGCGTCGATCTTGACGATGCCGACGGTTTTCGCCGCGACGCGCAGGCGGTGCGTCTCGATCAGGGCCTTCACCGGCTCGGGCAGCTTGCCGAAGCGGTCGATCAGTTCTTCCTGCATGTCGTCGATCCTGCCCTGGCTTTCGCAGTTGGCCAGGCGCTTGTAGATCGACAGGCGCTCGTGCACGTCGCCGCAGAAGTCGGCCGGCAGCAGGGCCGGCACGTGCAGGTTGATCTCGGTGGTCGTCGCCAGCGGCGCGGCCAGGTCCGGCTCCTTGCCGGCTTTCAGCGAGCGCACCGCCTCGTTGAGCATGTCCGAATACAGCTGGAACCCGATCTCCAGCATTTCGCCGGACTGGTTCTCGCCCAGCACCTCGCCGGCGCCGCGGATCTCGAGGTCGTGCATGGCCAGGTAGAACCCGCTGCCCAGCTCCTCCATCGCCTGGATCGCGTCCAGCCGGCGCTGCGCCTGCTTGGTCAGGTTCTGCACGTCCGTCACGAGCAGGTAGGCATAGGCCTGGTGGTGCGAGCGGCCCACGCGGCCGCGCAGCTGGTGCAGCTGGGCCAGGCCGAATTTGTCGGCGCGGTGCATGATGATCGTGTTCGCGGTCGGCACGTCGATGCCGGTCTCGATGATGGTCGTGCACAGCAGGATGTTGAAACGCTGCGCGACGAAATCGCGCATCACCTTCTCCAGGTCGCGCTCGTGCATCTGGCCATGGGCGACGCCGATGCGCGCTTCGGGCAGCAGCTCCTGCAGCATCGCGTGGCGGTTCTCGATGGTCTCGACCTCGTTGTGCAGGAAATAGATCTGGCCGCCGCGTTTGAGTTCGCGCAGGCAGGCTTCGCGGATCACCGAGCCGTCCTCGCTGCGCACGAACGTCTTGATCGCCAGGCGCTTTTGCGGGGCGGTCGCGATGATCGAAAAATCGCGCAGTCCCTCCAGGGCCATGCCCAGCGTGCGCGGGATCGGCGTGGCGGTCAGCGTGAGCACGTCGACTTCCGCGCGCAGCGCCTTGAGCGCCTCCTTCTGGCGCACGCCGAAGCGGTGTTCCTCGTCGATGATGACCAGGCCCAGGCGCGTGAACTTGACGTCCGGCGAGAGCAGCTTGTGGGTGCCGATCACGATGTCGAGCGTGCCGTCGGCCATGCCCTTGATCGCCGTGTTGATCTCCTTGCCGGTGCGAAAGCGCGACAGTTCCGCGATCTTCACCGGCCAGTCGGCGAAGCGGTCGGCAAAGGTCTGGGCGTGCTGCTCGGCCAGCAGCGTCGTCGGCGCCAGGATCGCGACCTGCTTGCCGCCCATGACGGCGATGAAGGCCGCGCGCAGGGCGACCTCGGTCTTGCCGAAGCCGACGTCGCCGCAGACCAGGCGGTCCATCGGGCGGCCCGAGGTCATGTCCTTGATCACGTTCGAAATGGCCTCGGCCTGGTCCGGCGTCTCGTCGAAACCGAAGCTCTGGGCGAAGTTCTCGTAATCGATCGACGAATACTCGAAGGAGTGGCCGACGCGGGCGGCGCGCCGCGCATACAGGTTCAGCAGTTCGGCAGCGGTGTCGCGCACCTGCTCGGCCGCTTTTCGCTTGGCCTTGTCCCACTGGCCGGAGCCGAGCGAATGCAGGGGAGCGTCTTCCGGCGAGGTGCCGGAATAGCGCGAAATGACGTGCAGCTGCGACACCGGAACGTAGAGTTTGGTGTCCTTGGCGTATTCGAGGTGCAGGAATTCGGTCTCGCCTTCGCCGATGTCCATGCTGGTCAGGCCCATGTAGCGGCCGATGCCGTGGTTGATGTGGACCACCGGGTCGCCGATTTTCAGCTCCGACAGGTCGCGCACCATCGATTCGACCTGGCTGGTCGCTTCCTGCTTCTTCTTGCCGGCGCGCCGGCCGGAACCGGCATACAGCTCGGTCTCGGTGATGAACACCAGGTGTCCGCTCGACTCCTCGACCAGCTCGAAGCCGGCCTGCAGCGGCGCCACGCCCAGGGTCAGTGCCGCACTGCTGGCGCGCATGCCGGCAAAGCCCTCGACCGGCGTCACGTCGAGACGGTATTCGTTGAAATACTGCTGCAGCGTTTCGCGCCGTCCGTTCGATTCGGCGCAGATCATCACGCGCGCGTTCGAGCGGGCCAGATAGGAACGCAGGTTCGCCAGCGGGTCTTCGAGGCGGCGGTTGACGGCGATGTCGGGAATCGGCGCCGACAGCTCCGAGGCGACGCCCGGCTCGCGCCCGATGTTCCAGCGCCCGTGGCGCTTGGCGCAGGCGAAGAACTGCTCGCTCGAGAGGAACAGTTCGCGCGGTTCCAGCAGCGGCCGCTCGCGGTCGCTCTTGAGGAAGCGGTAGCGCGATTCGGTATCGAGCCAGAAGCGGGCGATCGCCGCGTCGATGTCGCCGACCAGGGCCAGCGGCCCGTCGTCCGGCAGGTAATCGAACAGCGTGGCGGTCTCGTCGAAAAACAGCGGCAGGTAGTACTCGATGCCGGCCGAGGCGATGCCGCTGCCGATGTCCTTGTACACGGGCGAGCGCGACGGGTCGCCCTCGAAGCGCTCGCGCCAGCGGCTGCGAAAACTCGTGCGCGCCGCCTCGTCCATCGGGAATTCGCGGCCCGGCAGCAGGCGCACCTCGCGCACCGGATAGAGCGAGCGCTGGGTGTCGGCATCGAAGGTGCGGATGGTTTCGATCTCGTCGCCGAACAGGTCGAGCCGGTAGGGCAGGGCGGAACCCATCGGGAACAGGTCGATCAGGCCGCCGCGCACCGAGTATTCGCCCGGCGACATCACCTGCGACACGTGCGAATAGCCGGCCAGGGTCAGCTGGGCCTTCAGCCTGGCTTCGTCGAGACTCTCGCCCTGGCGGAAGAAGAAGGTGTAGGCGGCCAGGAAGGACGGCGGCGCCAGGCGCACCAGGGCGGTCGTGGCCGGGACCACCAGCACGTCGCACTGGCCGTTGCGGATTTCGTGCAGCGTGGCCAGGCGTTCCGAGACCAGGTCCTGGTGCGGCGAAAAGGCGTCGTAGGGCAGCGTTTCCCAGTCCGGCAGCAGGTGGCAGGCGAGTTTGTCGTCGGCGAACCAGGCGATTTCGTCGAGCAGGCGCTGGCCGTCGCTGGCATTGGCGACGATGACGGTCAGGAGCCGTTTTTCCGCCTTGAAGGCAAGGCCCGCCACGCAGAGCGCATAGGCATCGGCGGAACCCGAGAGTGCAGGCAGGACGAAACGGTGTCCGGGTTTCGGAAGGTGCTTGGTGAGGTCGAAAGGCATGCAGACGTGCGCTGTTGGGTTCGGGCCGATGGGTTGTTGATTATAGACGAACCTACCTGCCCGCGCCCCGCGCGCGCGATGCCGCGCATGCGCGCGGCCTATCCGCGCCGTCGAGAACCCAGCACCACGCCGCCGAGGATGATGCCAAAGCCGGCCGCATGGTAGAGGCGCGGCGCCTCGCCCAGCAGCGGCCGTGCGGCCAGGGTCGCGAACACCGGGATCAGGTAGACCGACAGGCTGGCGCGCGCCGGCCCGGCAATCGCGACCAGGCGGTCGAAGCAGAAGTAGGCCCCCAGGCTCGGCACCACGGCAAGGAAGCCGAGCGCAAGGTACAGGCGCGGATCGCCGACATCGGCGACGTTGCCGAGCGACGCTTCCAGCACCGCGAAGGGCGCCAGCACCAGCGCGCCGCCGCCGATGAGCGCCATCAGCTTGACCGTGCTCGGCAGGTGCGGCAGCGGCAGGCGCTTGCCCAGCACCGTGTAGAGCGCCCAGCCGCAGGCGGCCAGCACCACCCACAAGTCGCCGCTGCCGAAGGCCAGGCCGCCGAGCGCGCCGACGTCGCCACGGGCCAGTACGACCAGCACGCCGGCGATGGCGAGCAGCATGCCGGCGGTCCCCTGGCGCGACAAGGGCGCCTTCCAGACCAGGGTCTCGAGCAGCATCACCAGCGCCGGGCAGGCCGCGAAAATGATGGCGATGTTGGCCGCGCTGGTGTGGCGCGCGCCGATGTATTGGGGACCGACGGCCAGGCCCATGCCGAGGCCGGCGAGCAGGATCAGGCGCGGGAAGTTGGCCATGACCAGGTGGCGCAGCGCCCACAGGCGCGGTCCGACCGCCGGCAGCAGCAGCGCGAACGCCAGCGCCCAGCGTCCGAAGGCGAGCAGCAGCGGCGGCAGGGCAGCGCTCTCGGCCCAGCGCGCCACCAGCAGGTTGGCGGCGAACAGGGCGGGGGTGACCAGCATGAGCGGCAGTTCGGCTCCCTGGGAGTCGAGCCGGTAACCTGATCCTGCACGCGAGATTGCTTCTGACACTGACACTCCGGACGGGTGATGCTGCACTGCGCAGGGGCAGGTGCTTCACCGGAGTGAAACAGGCCGTGCCTCCTGCCAAAATGGCGGAGCAGAATTTTACTGCGGTGCACAAAAAATGTTCTTTTGTTTAAGGCTGAATATGCTCGTTTATCCAAAGGATCTTCTTTATATCGGTTAAAATGCAGGAGATATATCTCTTTATTTGCGAATGGACAGGAGGCGGTCAAAAATGCGGGAAGGAATGCTCGACGAAATCGACCGGAAGATCCTGCGCACGCTCAGCCGCGACGGGCGCATCAGCAACCAGAAGCTGGCCGAGACGGTGAACCTGTCGCCCACGCCGTGCTGGCACCGGGTGCGGGCGCTGGAAGAAGCGGGGCATATCGACGGCTATGTCGCCGTGCTCGACCAGCGCATGCTGGGGCTGCCCGATACGGTGATCATCGAAGTGACGGTCGACCGCCACGACGACGAGATATTCCAGGCCTTTTCGGACGCGCTGGCCGACTTGCCGGAAGTGATGGAGGCCTACCTGCTCTCGGGCGAATACGATTACCTGATCAAGGTGGCGGTGTCGGGCACCGAGGGCTACGAGCGTTTCCTGCGCCAGAAGCTCTACAAGCTGCCGGGCGTGAAGCACACGCGCTCGACGTTTACGCTGCGGTGCCTGAAGCGGACGGTGTCGGTGACGCCTTGAGGCGCCGGGTAAACCGGCCCGCGGCGGAGACGGCGGCCCGGCTTATTTCGCCTTTGCCCGCAACTTCTCCAGCTCCATGCGCAGCGCGCCGCGGTCGCTCTTCGCCGCCGCCAGCTGCGCCTGCAAATCCTTGACCTCGAGCGCCAGGCTGTCGCGCGCGGTGGTGGCGCCGATCAGTTCCATTTCGGCGGCCAGGCGCGCGTCCGACTGGGCGGACGAGGCCGAGACACTGCGTTCGAGTTGTCCGCGCAGGTCGAGCAGTTGCGCGTCCTTGCCTTCGATCGCCAGTTGGTCCTTGGCCTTGCCGACCAGCGCGTCCATGGCGATCTGGCGCGCGTCGCGCAGTTCGGCCATCAGGCGTTCGATTTCTTCCTGGCGTTCGTCGGCGACGGCCTGCGCCGCGTCGCGGGCGAGCGCGGCGCTGTCGGCTTCGGCTTCGAATGCGGCGCGTTCATTTTCCAGGCGCTCCGCTTCGCTCAGGGCTTCATCGATCTCGCGTTCGCGCTCGGCGAGCGCGGCGCGCGGACCGGCACCGGCCTGTTCGGCGTGCTGCCTAGCCCATTCGGCAAGGTCGGCGGCCAGCGCGGCGGGCAGCACTGCCGGCGCGACCACAGGCGGCGCGGCTTGTTCGGCGCGCCAGGTGCGCAGGTGACGCGCGATCGCAGGGGAGGCGCCGGCCGGCAGGGCCTCGCGCAGCGCGTCGAGCGTCACGGGCAAGCCGGCATCGCGCAGGCTGGAAGCGGCCGTGGCGACGTCGGCGAAGGAAATGTCGTTGCTTGGTGAATCCGTGGTCATGAGGTGAAAGAGAGCGTTGTGCAGGCGCTCATCATACGCGACGGCGCATGGCCTATCCGTCCCCAGCGGCCGTTTGCATACCAGGAAGCGCACTAGACTGTGGCGCAATTGCCTCAACGTAAGAATATGTCATCGATGCCATTAAATCGCCGGCAACTGCTGGTGTCAGGTCTGACATTCGAACACAACTGCTGGTGTCAGGTCTGACATTCAGACACGGCCTCGGCCTTGCGACGCAGCCCGCCTCCTATGTGTACGGCCGACGCCGAACTGCTGGTGTCAGGAACTGCTGGTGTCAGGTCTGACATTTGGACACGGCCTCAGCCTTGCGACGCAGCCTACCTACCGCTTGTACGGCTGACGCCGTGTACTAATGTCAGACCTGACACCAGGATCTCGGCTGACGCCGTGTACTAATGTCAGACCTGACACCAGGGTCTCCAGGGTCTTGACACCACGTGCTTGCGTGGCCTCGATTCTCTACGCCGGCAGCGCCGGCGCACGGTTCGCCACCCCGAATGGCACGTGCACCATTGGAATAGTCCCGCCCGGCGCCGCCCGCAAATGCGTCAGCTGGTCGTCGAAGAAAATGTGCGGCTTGAATACGCCGAGCACGCGCGACTTGTCCATTCCGCCCAGGAAGAAGGTCTCGTCGGCCGATACCCCCCAGCTTTTCAGGGTGGTGACCACGCGCTCGTGCGAGGGCGCGCTGCGCGCCGTGATGATGGCGATGCGCACGATGCGCCGGTACGCCGGGTCGCGCCGCTGTGCGCGCTCTTCCAGGCGCTGCATCATGGCCAGCTTCTGGAACATGCTGGCCAGCGGCCCCGGGCTGTGCGGGCGGCCCATGTGCAGGGTTTCGTGGGCATGGAACTGGTCCAGGCCGCCGGTCTTGAAGACGGTTTCCGATTCGTCGTCGGCCAGCACGCCGTCGAAGTCGAAGGCCACCCGCAGTTCGAGGTCGTCGTCGCCGTCGTCGATCTGCGACGGCAGCACCAGCCCCGCCGGGTAATTCACGGCGATCGCGCTTTTCACGTCGTCCTCGTTCGCGCTCAGGAACAGCGAGGCGTTGAAGGCGGGCAGGTAGGAGTAGGGCGACTTGCCGGTCATGAAGGCGGCGCGCGAGATATCGAGCCCGTAATGAGCGATCGAGCGCAGCACGCGCAGGCCGGTCTCGGGCGAATTTCGCGAAAACAGTACTACTTCGACCGGCGACTGGCGCGGGAAGCACTTGTTGATGTTCAGGAAGCGTTTGATAAAGGGGAAGGCAACGCCCTTGCCGAGGATGGTGTCGAGGTGCTGTTCTTGGTACAGCCGGTATGGTTCCGCACCCTGGTCGAGATAGACCTGGTGCGAGGCGGACAGGTCGAACAGGGCGCTGGAGGCGATCCCGATCACGAGTTTGTCGTCGATTTGAAATGGCATTCAGGCGTCCCCAGGGCGTGTTGATCGAAGTCAGGGTGCAGGCACGCCATCCCACCGCCATGGCCGGCCGCGCGCATTGCGGCACCGGTGCGGCGGCACCAGGGCGCTCGACGATTTCATCCGCGATGATCTTCAGGCATGCAACAGTGAGATTCTACCTGACAAGTTTGCGGCGAAACACGGGATCGCCGATGGTGCGGCGACCCGCCATGAAAAACGGACGCCGAGCCGGCCATTTGGCCGACCCCGCGTCCGCAGGGAAGCTCTTGCGAGGATCGTGACTAGCGGAGACGAGCGCGGTTAGCGGCCCGTACCGGTCGTGGCTGGCGGCGGCATGGTAGTGCCGGTGGTGCCAGTAGTGCCAGTAGTGCCGGTCATGCTGCCAGTCCCGGTGCTGTCGGTGGAGCCGGCGGTGCCTGCCGGGCCGGTGGCGGCTGGGTTGGCGGGGTTGCCCATGTTCACGCTGCCGCGTTCCTTCATGGCCGGACCGCTCATCGACGTGCCCGTGGTGCTGCTGCCCGACATGGTGTCGGCAGTCGGGGTCGAGGTGCAGGCAGACAGGCCAAGGCCCATGGTGGCGGCAAAGATCAAGCTCAGGGTCGTTCGTTTCATATTTTACCCTCCGTGAATGGTTAAGATCTTCATCATGCAAGCGCTCTGTTGAATCCGCTATAGGAAAGAAACGTCAGCACGTGTAGGAGTTACCGGACAGTTAAGCCTGCCTCGACGAGACCGGCCGATTCAGCGCCGCTCGCCCGCAGGTGGCATGGCAGGCGTGGCGCCGGTGGCGCTGGTGGAACCCTTGACATCGGCATTGGCCGCGTCGACGCCGCCGGTCGTGCCCGAGGTGCTGGTGGCGCCGGCGCTGCCGGTGCTGCCGCTGGTCATCGAGCCGCTGCTGCTGCCCGAGACACTGCTGTCCATCGTGTCCTTGTCGGCGGTGGCGGCACAGCCGGCCAGGGCCAGCCCGCAAGCGAGCAGCAGCGTGGTGGTGACATGCTTCATAATTATTCTCCCGTGATGAACACAGCTTGCATGATGCGGTGCTGCGTCAGGGCGCGCCATAGGAACACCCCTGCAAGGCGTGTAGGACACGCCTTGCACTATCAAGCGGGCAAGGCGCTGCCCTGCTGGGCACCGATCCAGTCGACCAGCGCCTGCGATACCAGCGGACGGCTGAAGAAATAACCCTGGCCCTTGGCGCAGGACTGGGCGCGCACGGCGTCGAGCTGGCCGGCCGTTTCGATCCCTTCGGCCACCGTGTTCATGCCCAGGCTTTGCGCGACCTTGACGGTCGCTTCGATCAGGACCCGGTGGTGATGGCTGGTGTCGGCCTTGGAGACGAAGGAACGGTCGATCTTGACGGTGTCGACCGGCAGCAGGTGCAGGCTCGACAGCGAGGAATAGCCGGTGCCGAAGTCGTCCAGCGCCAGCTTGATGCCGAGGGCCTTGAGCTCATGCAGGCGCAGCTGGATGTGTTCGTCCTGGGCCGCCAGGCTTTCGGTGACTTCGAGTTGCAGGCCGGCGGCCGGCATCGCGGTTTTTTCCAGGATGCGCGCCACCTTCGCCGTCCAGTCGGGCTGGGCCAGCTGGGCGCGCGACAGGTTCACCGCCATCAGGCGCGGCGCGTGATCGCCCAGTTGCGCGCGCCAGCGCATGAAGTCGGTGCAGGCGCGCTCGAGCACGAAATCGCCGATCTGGTCGATCAGGCCGCACTCCTCGGCGATGCCGATGAAGTCGAAGGGCGGCACCAGGCCGCGGGTCGGATGCTGCCAGCGCACCAGCGCCTCGACGCCGGCCGAGTGGTCGATGGTGCCGTCGGCGGACAAGCCGACGACCGGCTGGTACATGACGAACAGCTGCTCCTCGTTCAGGGCGGTGCGCAGCTGGGCCTCGATGTCGGCGCGCCTGGCGGCGCGCTCGCGCATGCTGGCCTCGAACATCACGTGGCGCGCACCGCCGGCGCGCTTGGCCTCGATCATGGCGATGCTGGCGTCGCGCAGGGCTTCGTCGGCATTGCCGCCGGTGCCGACGGCGCCGCTCCAGAACACGCCGACGCTGGCGCGGCAGGCGATGTCGTGGCCGTCGATCGTGTGCGGACGCGCCAGCGTGTCGAGCAGGCGCAGGGCCAGGCGTTCGGCTTCGTCGGAGTGAAGCAGGCCGTCGAGCAGGACCACGAATTCGTCGCCGCCGACCCGGGCCACCAGGCCGGTGCCGCCGGCCGCGGGGTCGACGCGGCCGTTCGCGGGCAGGCCGCCGGCGCGCATGCGGTCGGCCAGGGTGGTCAGCAGGCTGTCGCCGACCGCGATCAGGAGGCGGTCGCCGACACCCTGGCCGAGCGTGTCGTTGATCTGGCGGAAGCGATCGCAATTCAGGAACAGCAGCGCGAACTGCGTCTCGCCGGCCTCCCGCGTCACTCCCCGATCCAGCAGGTGTTGCAGCCGCTCGGAGGCCGCCGCGCGGTTCGGCAGCCGTGTCAGGGCGTCGGTGCGGGCGGCGCTACGGAGGCGGCGGCGCAGGTTTTCCTGCTCGCGTTGCATTTCCAGCGTGGCGTCGGTGATCGCCGCCATCAAGCGCTGGGTATCGAGTTTCATCAGGCTGATCGACAGCACTTGCGGGGCGCCCGGGGCATGCTGGCCCGCGCCGAGCGGCACGCGCAAGGCGTCGCAGACCACGCCCGAAGGCTGGTCGAAGCCATCGACCAGGGCCTTGACCTCGGGCGCGATCTGCTCGAACACGGCAAACAGGTTGTCGAGCCCGCCGTTGCTGGCAAGCGGCATCAGGAGATTCGAGGCCATCGGGTTGAGCATCTCGACGGTGCCCGCGAGGTCGGTCTGCACCAGCCCGATCGGGGCGCGGTACAAGAACTGGACCAGGGACTCGTAGGCGTCGATCTGTTCAACCTGCATTGCGGCTTCGCTGTGGAGGGTTTTCATGCGTGGTGATCTTTGGGGTCCAGGAGGTGACGCGGTTGCGTCCCTGTGCTTTGGCCAGGTACAGCGCTTCGTCGGCGCGCTTGATCAGCACGTCGATGCCGCCGGCGTCGCCGTTCAGGACGGCGATGCCGGCACTGACGGTGTAGGCGATTTCGACGCCGTCCACGGCCACCAGGCGCGTGGCGACCTGGGCGCGCAGGCGGTCGGCGCTGGCCACGGCCTGCTCGATGCCCGTCGAGGGCAGCAGCACGCCGAACTCTTCGCCGCCCAGGCGCGCCACCGTATCGACCGCGCGGAAGGTATCGCGCAGGGCGTCGGCCAGGTCGCACAGGACGCGATCGCCGGCGGGGTGGCCGTAACGGTCGTTGATGCCCTTGAAGTGGTCGGCGTCGAACACGATCAGCGCCAGCGAGCGCGGGGTATGGGCGGCGCGTTCGAGTTCCAGTTCGGCCGCCTCGAAAAAGGCGCGCCGGTTCGCGAGCGAAGTCAGATGGTCGGAAAAGGCCGCCTGGCGCCGCTTTTCGGTCGCGGCCCGCTTGTCGCTGATGTCGCGCAGGATCAGGCAGTAGGCCGGCGCGTGCGCGTCGTCGCCGAAGGCTTCGCGGTCCGGCAGCGGCGCGATCAGGGCGTTGCACCAGAACTGGCTGCCGTCGGCGCGCAGGCGCAGGCCTTCGTCCATGCTCCAGCCATTGTTGTCGGCTTCGCGCAAACGATCGAGCAAGTGTTCGCTCGTCATCGTATCCTTCGGGTAGAACACGGAATAGGGCGAGCCGACGATGTGATCGTCGAAGCCGGTCACGCGCGCGATGCTGTCGTTCCAGTCGAACAGGCGGCCGTCCTTGTCGATCGTGGCCAGGGCGTAGTCGCTGATCCGGGTCAGGATGGCGTTGAGCCAGGCGTCGCTCTGGCGCAACTGGCGCTCGCGCCGCATCTCTGCCGTCACGTCGGAGATCACGGCCATCACGCGCGCGTGGTCGAGTTTCAGGAGGGTCAGCGAGAGGATCTGCGGAGTACCGCGCACCTGGTCGTCGGCGCGCAGGTGGATGTGCAGGCCTTCGAAGACCATCCCGTTATCGCGCGGGTACTGCGCGCACTGCAGGCGCAGGTCGGGCGCCACGCTCTCCAGGGCGCTGAACAGATTGGTCAGGCAGCCGTCCGGCGACAGCGGCAGCAGAAGCTGGGCCGAAATCGGGTTGATCATCACGATCTCGCCGTCGATCCCCGCCTGCACCAGTCCGACCGGTGCAAGGTAAAGGAACTGCATCAGGGCTTCATGTTCGGCGCGCAGGCTTTCCACGCTGTCGTCCGCTGCGATCACCGGCGCTGCACCAGAACATACCTGGTGGCGCCGGCGGCGCTGGCGAGCAGGCGCAGCTTGACCTTGATCGGGCGCATGCGCAGGGTCAGCACGTAATCGATCGTGTCGTCGAGTTCGCTGCCGTCCTGGGCCGCGTCTTCGAAGCGCTGGGCCACCAGGAAGTTGTTCAGGCACGGCGCCACATTGGTGAACAGCGGCTCGCCGAGCACGCGCTGCGGCGACAGGCCGGCGGCCTGCGATTCGAAAGCGTTGTAACGTTGCACGACGGCGTCGCCATCGAAGCCGATCACGCCGAAATCGAGCGCGTCGAGCTGCTCCTGGCTGCTGGCTTCGAGGACGTCGGCCAGACCGCGCGCGTCGAAAGTGGGAATAATAGTGGTCATAAGGGTCTCCGCCCGGTGGACGATTTGATGAATTGATTTTCAGAAACAAATGTTGGCATGCGCTCGCGCTGGTGTCAATCGTATCGCGCGCGGGATGTCACAATTCTAGCTCGGCTGTTGACAGATGGAGCGGCCGGCCGCACCATCGCCTATCTTTATTTGCCGAAAATGACAGAATGGAATCGATTCAGCGTCTACATTGGTGGCAGCATGGCCCGGCCCTGGAGCACCTCGTACGCGACCTGGTGGCCGCGGAACTGACGGCCGCGCGTCCCGGACGTGTCATGGCGCTGCCCGCGCTCTGGAGCGCGGACCTCGATCTGGCCGCCGACCTTGGCGCCGATTCGCTCGACATGATGGGGGCCGCCACCAGCCTGGCCGACCTGCTCGGCTTCGCCCGCGCCGGTTGCCAGGATGCGCTGCTGGCGCGGACCCGGCTGGCGGACTGGATTGCCGCGGCGCGGGCCAGCCTGGCCGTCGACGACAGCGCGCTCACGTTCCGCACCTCGGGCAGCTCGGGTGCGCCGAAGCGCTGCACGCACGGGCTGGCCGGACTCTGGCGCGAGGTGGACGAACTGGCCAGGCTGGTTCCTGGCCGGCGCCGCATCTTCTCGGCAGTCCCGGCGCATCATATCTATGGCTTCCTGTTTACAGTGCTGCTGCCGCAGGCGGGCGGCGGCGCGCTCCCGGTGCTGGAGCTGCGCGGCGCCTCGCCGGCGGCGCTGGCGGCGCAGGTTCAGCCTGGCGACCTGGTCGTCGCGCATCCGGATTTCTGGGGGCAGGTGGCGGCGCTGGCGCCGCGCTTCGCGCAGGATGTCATCGGCGTCAGCTCGGGCGCCCCTTGTCCGGATGCGACGGCGCGCATGCTCCACGAAGGGGGCCTGCGCCTGCTGCAGATGTACGGCAGTTCGGAGACCGCCGGTGTCGGCTGGCGCGATGCGGCCGGGGCGCCGTACCGGCTGCTGCCCTATTGGCGGCGCGGCGCGCGCGAGAACACGCTCGAGCGCCCGGTTTCCGGCGCCAGCGAATGCTTCACCTTGCAGGACCGCCTGGACTGGCTCGACGGCGAACGCTTCGTGCCGGCCGGGCGTATCGACCAGGCGGTGCAGGTGGGCGGCACGAACGTGCATCCGGGGTACGTGGCCGAGGTGCTGGCGCAGCATCCCGGCGTGCGCGAATGCGCCGTGCGTCTGATGCGACCGGACGAGGGGGCGCGCCTGAAGGCCTTCGTGGTGCCCGCCGACGGCTACCCGCCCATGGCGCTGCGGGAGGAACTGGACGGCTGGCTCGCCGAGCGCCTCCTGCCGCCCGAGCGGCCGGCTGCCGTCTCCTTCGGCCCGGCGCTGCCGCGCCAGCCGGGCGGCAAGCCGGCCGACTGGGTGATCGACGCCTGGGAGTGAAGGCGCCGGGCCAGGGTTGGCGCTGCATGTCCGCCGCGGGCGCTGGCCGGCCGACGCCGCCTTATTGCGCGGGCACGAACAGCGGCGCCGGCTCGGCCGGCGCCGCCTCGCCGTCCGCGCGTGGATGCAGCAGGTGGTCGTCGTTGTCGTCTTCTTCCGTCTCGGCCGGCGCCGGCACCGGCGATGCCGTCTCGACATCGATCGCCCGGAACTGCGGCATTTCCGCGAATTCCGCATAGATCCAGTCGTCGTTCTCGCGCAGCACGCCTTCCGGCTCGGGGCGCGCCACCTGCGGGCGCTTGGCCAGCGCGACATGCATGTAGTCGAGCCAGATCGGCAGGGCCAGGGTGGCGCCGAACTCGCGTCCGCCCAGCGAGCGCGGCTCGTCGTAGCCCATCCAGGCCACGGCCACGATATTGCCGCCATAGCCGGCGAACCAGCCGTCGATCGCGTCGCTTGTCGTCCCGGTCTTGCCCGCGATATCGAGGCGCGCCAGGCGCTTGGCGGCGGCGCCGGTACCGTAGCGGGTCACGTCGCGCAGCATGCTGTCGGTGACCCAGGCGTTGCGGGCGTCGAGCACGCGCGCCGCCTCCTGGCGCGGCGCGGGCGGTATGGTCTCGATCAGGACCGTGCCGTCGCCATCCTCGACGCGCGCGATCAGGTAAGGCTTGACGCCATAGCCGCCGTTCGCGAACACGGCGTAGGCGCCCGCCATCTGCAGCGGGGTCACGGCGCCCGTGCCCAGGGCCAGGGTCAGGTTCTGCGGGTGGCGCGCGCCGTCGAAACCGAACTTGCCGAGGAAATCGTGCGCATACGGCACCTCGACCGCGCGCAGCAGGCGCACGGTCGGCACGTTCTTCGAGTGCGCCAGCGAATGGCGCATCGTGACCGGGCCGCTGAAGACGCCGTCGTCGTTCTGCGGCGACCAGTCGGCGCCGGCGTTTTCGCCCGGCATGACCAGTTCCTGGTCGAGGATCAGGGTGCCCGGCCCGTAGCCTTTCTCCAGCGCGGCCGAATACACGAAGGGCTTGATCGCCGACCCCGGCTGGCGCCATGCCTGCGTGACGTGGTTGAACTTCTGCAGGTTGTAGTCGAAGCCGCCGACCAGGGCCTGGTAGGCGCCGGTGTCGGCGTCGAGCGCGACAAAGGCGGCCGCCACCAGCGGGACCTGGGTGATGCCCCAGCCATCCTTGCCGAGTTTGCTGATGCGCACCACCGCGCCCGGTGCGATGCGCTGGCTGTCCTTGGCCTTTTCCGACAGTCCCGCGGCGGCGAACTTCAGGCCGGCGCCGGAGATCGTGATGGTGTCGCCGGCGATGGTCTCGACCTTCACCGATTTACCGGTTTTCGCGACCACGACCGCCGCCAGCAGGCCGTCGCTCGAGGGCCGCTTCTGGAGCGCCTCGACGATCGCTTCCTCGCGCTCTTCTTCCAGTTCGGGCAGCTCGATGCGCGCCTCCGGACCGCGGTAGCCGTGGCGGCTGTCGTAGGCCAGCACGTTGCGCCGCACGGCCTCGTAGGCCGCTTCCTGGGCCTTCGAGTCGATCGTGGTATAGACCTTGATGCCGCGCGTGTACGACGCTTCCGCGTACTGGGCGAAGACCGCCTGGCGCGCCAGTTCGGCCACGTACTGGGCGTGGGTGCCGAATTCCTGCGGCTTGGAGTGCACGCGCAGCGGTTCGGCCACCGCCTGCGCATACTGGGCCTCGTCGATGTACTTCAGGTCGCGCATGCGCCGCAGCACCTGTTCCTGGCGCAGCTTGGCGCGTTTCGGATTGACCGCCGGATTGTGGCGCGAGGGGTTTTGCGGCAGGCCGGCCAGCATCGCGGTCTCGGCGATCGTCAACTGGTCCAGCTTCTTGCTGAAATAGCTGCGCGCCGCGCTGGCAAAGCCGTACGAGCGCTGGCCCAGGAAGATCTGGTTCATGTACAGCTCGAGAATCTGGTCCTTGCTCAGCGCATCCTCGATCTTGTAGGCCAGGACGACCTCGTTGAGCTTGCGCGACAAGACCTTTTCGCGCGACAGGAAGAAATTGCGCGCCACCTGCATCGTGATGGTCGATGCGCCGCCGGAGCCGAAGCCGCCCTCCAGGTTCGCCTTCACCGCGCGCGCCGCGCCCATCCAGTCGATGCCCTTGTGTTCGTAGAAGCGCGCGTCCTCGATCGCCAGCACGGCCTTCTTCATCATCGGCGGCATGGCGGCGATCGGCACGAAGTCGCGGTGCTCCTCGCCGAATTCGCCGATCAGGACCTTGTCGGCGGTATAGATGCGCAGCGGGATCTTCGGCTTGTAGTCGGTGACGGCGCCGATCGACGGCACGTTGGGCAGCACCGCCGTTATGAACCAGACGGCCACGCCGGCGACCGCGAAGCCGATGGCGGCGAGGAAGAGGAAGATGAAGCCACCCGCGCGGCGCAGCGGCGGCCGAGGGCGTCGAAGGGACTTGGTCAAGACGGTATTCTCCTGCTGTGGACCGCGCAAAAGGCAGGCCCGGCGGGTCATTATAATCCGCTTTCTTTCGCTCCCGACGTATGCGATAGTCACGCCTTCAGGCCCCCTTAAGAAAGCCTGGCACCCCATTCACCCAGGACCACGATGCCCTACGATCCCGCTCCCGTCCCCGTCAAGCCGTATATCCCGGCCACGGCGAACCTTCCCGAATTCACCGTCCGCGCCCTCGTCATGGGCGTCGTGCTGGGCATGGTCTTCGGTGCCTCCTCGCTCTACCTGGTACTGAAAGTAGGGCTGACGGTCAGCGCCTCGATTCCCGTGGCGGTGATCGCGATCACGCTGTTCGGCATGTTCAGGAAAATGGGCGGGCGCGAATCGACCATCCTCGAAAACAGCATCACCCAGACCGCCGGTTCGGCCGGCGAGTCGCTCGCCTTCGGCCTGGGCGTGACCATGCCGGCCATTTTGATCCTCGGCTTCGACCTGGAGATCTCGCGCGTGATGCTGGTGGGGGTACTGGGCGGCCTGCTCGGCATCCTGATGATGATCCCGATGCGCCGCACCATGATCGTCGAGGCCCACCGCGAGCTGAAATACCCGGAGGGCACTGCCTGCGCCGAAGTGCTGAAGGCCGCCGCCACCGAAACCTCGCGCGCCGCCGCCGGCGAAGTGCGCGAAGCCGGGTCGGACGCGGCGCGCGACGCCAGGCGCCGCGCGGCCATCATCTTCGGCGGTTTCGGCCTCGGTCTCTTGTACAAGGTGGCCAACGTTTCGCTCAAGGGCTGGAAGGATGTCGCCAACTCCGAGTTCGGCGCGCCCTTGAAGGCGGGATCGGCCGGCGCCGAGATTTCGCCCGAGCTGGTGGGCGTGGGCTACATCATCGGCCCGCGCATCGCGTTCACGATGGCGGCCGGCGGCGTGCTGTCCTACCTGCTGCTGATCCCGATGATCAAGTTCTTCGGCGAGCTGCTCACCGTGCCGGTCTCGCCGGGCACCATGCTCATCAAGGACATGTCGCCGGACGACATCCGCGACGCCTATGTGCTGTACATCGGCGCCGGGGCCGTGGCCGCGGGCGGCCTGATTTCGCTGGTGCGTTCGCTGCCGTCGATCTGGAACGGCCTCAAGGGCGGCCTGGCCGGCATGGGCAAGGGGAAGGGGGCGGCGCCGGTGTCCCCGCTGCGCACCGACCAGGACATCCCGTTCAAATGGGTCGCCATCGGCTGCCTGGCGATCATCGCCATCATCACGGTCGCCACGCCGCTGCACATGAACCTGCTGGGCGCCTTGCTGATCCTGGTGTTCGGCTTCCTGTTCGCCACCGTCTCCTCGCGCCTGACCGGCGAAGTCGGTTCGTCCTCGAATCCGATCTCGGGCATGGCGGTGGCCACCTTGCTCTTCACCTGCCTGATCTTCCTCGTCATGGGCTGGACCGGCGGACGGTATTACGTCACCGCACTGTCGGTCGGCGCCATCGTCTGCATCGCCGCCAGTAACGCCGGCACCACCTCGCAGGACCTGAAGACCGGCTTCCTGGTCGGCTCGACGCCGCGCCTGCAGCAGTACGCGATCCTGTGCGGCGCCTTTGCCTCGGCGCTGGTCCTGGGACCGATCCTCCTTAAACTGAACGATGCCGGCACGGTTTACGTGCCGGCTGCCCAGGTCGCGCCGGGCATCACGGTCGACGCTTCGAAGCTGACGGAGACCGCGCGGCTGCAGGGCCCGCAAGCCGAGACGGACGGCAAGACCTACAAGGTCTGGCGCAAGACCGGCACCGCCGGCGGCCCGGAAGGCAAGTACCTGGTCGGCGACGACGGCAGGCTGGCCTACCTGGTCGACCCGGGCATCAACGGCCATTACGACAAGCGGCCCGACGGCACCGAAGTGAAGAAATACGATGCGCCGAAGGCCGTGCTCATGTCCTACATCATCAAGGGAATCCTTGACCAGCAGCTGCCATGGACGCTGGTGCTGTTCGGCGTGATGATCGCCGTCGTGCTGGAGATGGCCGGCATCCAGGCGCTGGCGTTCTCGGTCGGCGTGTATTTGCCGCTGGTGTCGACCCTGCCGATCGCGATCGGCGGCGCGGTGCGCTGGGCGGCGGATCGCCGCAACAACAGGCTGCCGCAGTATGCGCAATTGAATGCCGAGGAACGCGTGGCCGCCGGCGACCGCAGTTCCGGCACCCTGCTGGCCTCCGGCTACATTGCCGGCGGTGCGCTGGCCGGCATCATCATCGCCATCACGGCGGGGGTGCTGACCGACTTCGACAGCACGATGGCGGAGTGGGCGAAGGGTGCGAACCCGTTCGTATCGGGGCCGAATGCGGACCTGCTGTCGCTGATACCGTATGCGGCGATCGTGCTGCTGCTGTACTGGGTGGCGCTCGAGAAGGCGCAAAAGTAGGGCGCAGAAGTAGGGCGCAGAAGTCGGGCGCAGAAGTCAGGCGCTGGAATCGGCAGGTGCGGGAAGGATCGGACGAGCGCCAGGCGGCGCCCGTTTTTCTTGGCGCTGTCAGCGTTACGTGTGGACGAGTCCCATTGCCGCTCGCAGGAAGCGCTCCGGTGACGCAATGCGCTCGCCATCGAGCGCCCAGCGCCAGCCCAGGTAATTCGGCAAGTACCGAGAAGCAACGCCATGGAAGCGTGCCAGCCACTGCCTGAATCGGCGCTAAAAGGCATTCGCAAGCAGGGCAAGGCGGTGGCAGGCAAGCTGCGCCGTCGATCGCCTCGCAAACCCGGTCCAGCCCGAGCGGGGGCCGCAGCGCCTGCACGAGGTGCGCGCGCTGGCGCCTCGTCAATGTACTCAATTGCCTTAGCCATAGTGTGAAGCGTCTTGCCTGCATGCCAGACTCCGCTCGATGGTCGAATAGCAGTTCGACCTCGCTAGAGCCCAGCAGTTCAATTTCTACACGTAGCGGTGACAGCGCCATGAAAAAACGGCAGCCGAAGCTGCCGTCTCTTGTTGAAGCTGGCGAAGGCCGATTACTTCACGCCGTGCATCAGCTTCTGGATCAGCGGTGCGATCAGGAACAGCAGCACGCCGCCGCCCACCAGCGACCAGAAGCCGAAGGTGTAGCCGTCCAGCGCCGAGGCGATCGACATGCCCGACTCGCCCGAGACGTGCGAGGCGAAGATACCGGACAGGTTGTTGCCGATACCGGTCGAGAGGAACCAGCCGCCCATGCCCAGGCCGACCAGGCGCACCGGCGCGAGCTTGGTGACCATCGACAGGCCGATCGGCGACAGGCACAGCTCGCCGATCGACTGGATGAAGTAGACCGTGAACAGGGTCCAGAACGGGATCTTGTTGTTCATGTCGACCAGGCTGCCCAGGGCGAACATCAGCAGGCCGAAAGCCAGGCCGTTGAAGATCAGGCCCAGGCCGAACTTGCGCGGGATCGACGGATTGGCGTTGCGGCGGCCCAGCATCACCCAGATGGCGGCGACGATCGGCGCGAAGGCGATGATCGCGACCGAATTCACGCTCTGGAACCAGGCGACCGGGAAGACCCAGCCGTTCAGGTCGCGGTCGACGATCTGGTCGGCCAGGAAGGTGAACGAGCTGCCTGCCTGCTCGAAGAACATCCAGAACAGGATATTGAAGAAGAAGATGATCATCATGGCGATGGTCTTGTCGCGCGCGACCTTGCCGTTGCGGATGCCTTCGACCATCAGCATCGCCGCCAGGGCGATGAACAGCACGGTCAGGATGATCTGCAGGGTGCCGGCGCCGAGCTTGAGCAGGAAATACACGCCGGGGATGACGACGACGCTGCCGACGATGACGGCGAGCGAGCGGCCGCGGCCCTGGGCTTGCGGCTCGGGAGCGCCGATGCCGGCAAGCGTCTTGCGGCCGATGTAGAACCACACCAGGCTGACCAGCATGCCCAGGCCCGAGACGAAGAACACGACCTTGTAGGCAGGCGTGGTGCCGTCGCCGAATTCCTGCGCCAGGACCTGGGTGAGGATCGGCGCGATGAAGGCGCCGGCATTGATACCCATGTAGAAGATGGTGAAGCCGGAATCGCGGCGGGTGTCGTTCAGCGCGTACAGCTTGCCGACCATGGTCGAGATGTTCGGCTTGAACATGCCGTTACCGACGATGATGGTGGCCAGGCCGAGCTTGAAGATATCCTGGTCGGGCAGGGTGATCATGAACAGGCCGGCCGCCATGAAGACGGCGCCGATCAGGATCGAGCGCTGGTAGCCGATGACGCGGTCGGCGATCAGGCCGCCGAAGACGGCGCCGGCATACACCAGCGCGAGGTAGGAACCGTAGGTCAGGTTGGCGTCGGCCTGGCCGACCGCGGCGCCGCCGTAGAACTGGGCGACGATGTAGAGCACGAGGGCCCAACGGATGCCGTAGAAAGCGAAGCGCTCCCAGAATTCGGTCATGAACAGCATCCACAGCGGCGCTGGGTGGCCCATGATCTGTTTGAACTCTGGAATGACGACTTCCTTGCCTGGTATAGCAGCTGCACCGCTCATGCGGGTCCTCCCGAAATAGGTTTTAAAAAAACTGTTTTGTTGGAACGCCCGACCTGCCGGGATTTCCAGTTGGGACGCATTTTAGTAGAAATTGCTTACTACAAGAAAAATATTTGCCATTGTGGTAAACACGCGCGCACGCGCTGCAGCGTGTTGCCGCGCCGCAGCACTCAGGGAGCGCGACGGCACATCTGCGCGGGCAGGCGGCGCCCAGTTGTCGTATATTGGTGAAACAGCCAGCCATGTTTCCGGAAACCTTTTTTTCCGGCGTATTTGAAAAGGAAGACCGCATGAATTACGAAGTCGTCGATACCCTGATTTCTCCCGAAGGCCGGCTCGAAGTGCTGTCGAAGGCCGAAGTGGCCAAGCTGCTCGACACCAGCCAGGGCGGCTTGTACAACATCTTCCGCAAGTGCGCGCTCGCAGTCCTGAACTGCGGCAGCTCGATCGACGATGGCAAGGAACTGCTCGAGCGCTATAGCAACTTCGACATCAGCATCATCCAGCGCGAGCGCGGCATCAAGCTCGACATCCGCGGCGCCCCCTCGATCGCCTTCGTCGATGGCAAGATGATCAAGGGCATCCATGAACACCTGTTCGCGGTGCTGCGCGACATCGTCTACGTCCATTTCGAGATCACCGAAAACCCGAAATTCAATCTCGCCAAGCCGGAAGGCATCACCGACGCGGTATTCCACATCCTGCGCAACGCGAACATCCTGCAGCCGCAGCGCAGTCCCAACCTGGTGGTGTGCTGGGGCGGCCACTCGATCAACCGGGTCGAGTACAACTATTCGAAGGAGGTCGGCTATGCGTTCGGCCTGCGCGAACTTGATATCTGCACCGGCTGCGGTCCGGGCGCGATGAAGGGACCGATGAAGGGCGCCGCGATCGGCCACTCGAAGCAGCGCCTCGGCGCCGGACGCTACCTCGGCATTTCGGAACCGGGCATCATCGCCGCCGAATCGCCGAACCCGATCGTCAACGACCTGGTCATCATGCCCGACATCGAAAAGCGCCTGGAAGCGTTCGTGCGCACCGGCCACGGCATCTGCGTATTTCCGGGCGGCGCCGGCACGGCCGAGGAAATCCTGTACATCCTCGGCATCCTGCTCCATCCGGACAATGCCGAGATGCCGTTCCCGCTGATCTTCACCGGTCCGGCCACCGCGCGCGACTATTTCGACCAGATCGACGGCTTCATCGGCCAGACCCTCGGCGCGCGCGCCCAGGCCATGTACAAGATCATCATCGACGACCCGGATGCGGTCGCGCGCGAGATGCAGGCCGGGATCCGGCAGGTGCGCGAGTTCCGCAAGGCGCGCAGCGACGCCTATTATTTCAACTGGCTGCTGAAGATCGACCAGGAATTCCAGAAGCCGTTCAAGCCGACCCACGAGAACATGCGCAACCTGAAGCTGCACAAGAACCAGGATGCGCACCTCCTCGCCGCCAACCTGCGCCGCGCCTTCTCGGGCGTCGTGGCCGGCAACGTGAAGGAAGAGGGCATCCGCGCGATCGAGGAATTCGGCAAGTATGAAATCCACGGCGAGAGCGAGATCATGGGGCCGATGGACGCGCTGCTGGCGTCCTTCGTCGAGCAAAGCCGCATGAAGCTGCCAGGCAAGGCCTACGTGCCCTGCTACACGATCGTGCAGTGAGCGTGTGAACGGTCCATGCGATCGAAGCCGAAAATGGAACGGGGCGCCGAGCGCCCCGTTTTTCAGTCTTCCTTGCGCAGATGCGGGAACAGCAGGACGTCCCGGATATTCGGCGAGTCCGTCAGAATCATGATCAGGCGATCGATCCCGATCCCGCAGCCGCCGGCCGGCGGCATGCCGTATTCGAGCGCGCGGATATAGTCGGCGTCGTAGTACATCGCTTCTTCGTCGCCCGCATCCTTGGCCTCGACCTGCGACAGGAAGCGCGCGGCCTGGTCTTCCGGATCGTTCAGCTCGGAGAACCCGTTGGCGATCTCGCGGCCCACCATGAACAGCTCGAAACGCTCGGTGATCCCGGCACGGGTATCGGAGGCGCGCGCCAGCGGCGAGACTTCCACCGGATAGTCGATGATATAGGTCGGTTCCCAGAGCTGCGACTCGGCTGTCTCCTCGAACAGCGCCAGCTGCAGGGCGCCGAGGCCGGCGCCGGCGAAGGGCTTGACGCCGAACTTCTTCAGTTCCGCCTTGATGAACTCTGCGTCGTCGAGCTGCTCGGCCGTGTAACCCGGCGCATACTTGTTGATGGCGTCGACGATGGTCAGGCGCTGGAAGGGCTTGGACAGGTCCAGCTCGCGCCCGCCGTACGACAGCACGGCCGTACCCTGGGCGTCGATCGCCGCCTGGCGGATGATCGCTTCGGTGAAGTCCATCAGCCAGGTGTATTCCACATAGGCCGCGTAGAACTCCATCATCGTGAATTCGGGATTGTGGCGGATCGAGACGCCTTCGTTGCGGAAGTTGCGGTTCACCTCGAACACGCGGTCGAAACCGCCGACGACCAGGCGCTTCAGGTACAGCTCGGGCGCGATACGCAGGAACATCTGCATGTCGAGCGCATTGTGGTGCGTCGTGAACGGTTTCGCAGCGGCGCCGCCCGGGATCGGGTGCAGCATTGGCGTCTCGACTTCCATGAACGCGTTCTTTTCCATGAAGCGGCGCATCGACGACAGCGCGGCGGTACGCGCCTTGAAGGTGCGGCGCGTCTCTTCGTTCATGATCAGGTCGACGTAGCGCTGGCGGTATTTCGTTTCCTGGTCGGCCAGGCCGTGGAACTTGTCCGGCAGCGGACGCAGGGACTTCGTGAGCAGGCGCAGCTTGCCGACCTTGATGGTGAGCTCGTCGACCTTGGTCTTGAACAGCGTGCCTTCCACGCCAAGGATGTCGCCCAGGTCGTAGCCGCGGAAGGCTTCCATCGCCGCTTCGCCGGTCGCGTCCAGGGTCACGTAGATCTGGATGCGGCCGTCGGCGCGGGCGCCTGAGGCGTCCTGCAGGGTGGCGAAAGCGGCCTTCTTGCCGGCTTCGCGCTTGAGCATCATGCGCCCGGCCAGCACCACCGGGATGGCTTTTTCCTCGAGTTCCTCGCGCGACAGCGAACCGTACTGCTCGCACAGGTCGGCCGCCTTGTGCTGCGGCTTGAAGTCGTTCGGGAAGGCGACGCCCGCCTGGCGGATCGCCGCCAGCTTGGCGCGGCGCTCGGTCATGATCTTGTTTTCGTCGGCGGCGGCGGCCGTGGTCGTCAGCGTCGCCGGCGCTGCCGTGTTCTCGTGGTTTTCCATAGTCATGGTTGGTGTAAGTCTTGTTGGTTTGATCAGGCGAACAGTGCGTCGACCGGCAGGTCCGAGAAGTCGGACACGATCGCGATCACGTTGTCGAATCCGGCGAAGGCCTCGGCGGGGAGGGTGGTGGTGATCGCCACCACGCGCATGCCGGCGCGGCGCGCCGCTTCGACGCCCAGGGGCGCGTCCTCGAACACGATGCAGTTGCCCGGGGAGGCGCCGCAGCGCCTGGCCGCTTCCAGGAACACGTCCGGATGCGGCTTGCCGCGCGCGACGTCGGTGGCGCCGACGACGGTCTCGAAATGGCGCCGCAGGTCGAGCCCGTCGAGCGTGAAGGCGACGTTCGCCGGCGGGGCGGCCGTGCCGACCGCCAGCGCGATGCCTCGCGAGCGGGCCTCGGCGACCAGGTCCTCGAAGCCGGCGACGGCTTTCAGGTGCGGCGCGTAGAGCTCGCGGTAGACGGCTTCCTTCTCGTGGTTCAGCAGCGCGACTTCGTCGTCGCCGAGGTCTTCGCCCATGTGCGAACGGATGATTTCCTTGCCCTGGCGCCCGGCTGTCGTGCGGAAGAATTCATCCGCATCGATGCCGCGCCCGCGCCGCTTGAAGAAGGTCACCCACGACTGCGTGTGGAAGGCCATGTTGTCGACGATGGTGCCATCCATGTCAAAAATGAAGGCGCGCTTCGCCGGGGTCATCGCTGCGCTCATGCGCCCACGCCTTGCTTGAGCGAGGCGGAGATGAAGTCGTCGAGGTCGCCGTCGAGCACGTTCTTGGTGTTGCCGGTCTCGTAACCGGTACGCAAATCCTTGATGCGCGACTGGTCGAGCACGTAGGAACGGATCTGGTGGCCCCAGCCGACGTCGGTCTTCGAGTCTTCCAGCTTCTGCTGCTCGCTCATGCGGTTGCGCATTTCGAGTTCGAACAGCTTGGCGCGCAGCATGTCGAACGCCTCGGCCTTGTTGCGGTGCTGCGAACGGTCGTTCTGGCACTGCACGACGATGCCCGACGGGCCGTGCGTCAGGCGCACCGCGGAATCGGTCTTGTTGATGTGCTGGCCGCCGGCGCCGGAGGCGCGGTAGGTATCGATGCGCACGTCGGCCGGGTTGATCTCGATCTCGATCGAATCATCGACTTCCGGGTACACGAACAGCGAGGTGAACGAGGTATGGCGGCCGTTGGCCGAGTCGAAGGGCGACTTGCGCACCAGGCGGTGCACGCCCGTTTCGGTGCGCAGGTGGCCATAGGCGTACTCGCCCTCGACCTTGATGGTCGCGGTCTTGATGCCGGCAACCTCGCCGTCGGACTGCTCCAGGATCTCGGCCTTGAAGCCCTTGCGCTCGCAATAGCGCAGGTACTGGCGCAGCAGCATCGAGGCCCAGTCCTGGGCTTCGGTGCCGCCGGCGCCGGCCTGGATGTCGATGAAGCAGTTGGCGTGGTCCATGGGGTTGCCGAACATGCGGCGGAACTCCATCCCCTCGATCACGGCGCGGATGCCCTCGACATCGGCGCTGACGGCTTCGATGGTGTCGTCGTCGCCTTCCTCGCGCGCCATCTCGAACAGGTCGGCCGCGTCCGCGAGATCGGCTTTCGCCTTCTCGAGCGTGAGCACGACGCCTTCCAGCGCTTTTTTCTCTTTACCGAGGTCGAGCGCCCGTTTCTGGTCGTTCCAGACGGTCGGGTCCTCGAGTTCTTCGTTGACCTGCTCTAGTTTCTCCGACTTCCGATCGAAGTCAAAGATACCTCCGAAGTTCGGCCTCGCGACCGGTCAGGTCGTTCAGCAGGGCGGAGATGGCGTTGATGCGTTCAGCTTCCATGGTCGTGGCGTCTAAAATGATTGAATCGAACCTTCGATTATACCCCACTCGCCCCAAGCGCCGGTGGCGCCGGCGCGACGCCCCGGCGCCGGCTTGCGGCCGTTCCCGCCGCTGCCGTATCATCGCGCCGTTTCCCCATCGAAGAATGCCCATGCGCCACCTGTTTCCTTGTCAAACCGGCATCGCCCTCCTGTCCGCCGTCCTCGCCACCCCGGCCGTCGCGGCAGCCGCGGCGCCGAGAGGCGCCAGCGCGACCCTGGCCGTGCTCGAGACCACCGACCTGCATTCGAACGTCGTCGGCTACGATTATTTCAAGCTCGCCGCCGAGCCCTCGATCGGCCTGGACCGCACGGCGCGCCTGATCGCGCAGGCGCGCGCGCAGTTCCCGAATACGCTCCTGCTCGACAATGGCGACACCATCCAGGGCAATGCGCTGGCCGACTACCAGGCGCTCGTCAAACCGCTGGGCTGCGGCGAAACGCTGGCCATCTACAAGGTGATGAATGCACTCAAGTACGATGGCGCCGCGATCGGGAACCACGAATTCAACTATGGCCTGGGCTTCCTCAGCCAGGTGACGGGCAGCCGCTTTCAGGTGGCGGGCGTGAACCAGCCGAAGCGCTGCGCCGGGCCGGCGTTCCCGCAAGTACTGGCGAACGTCTACAGCGTCAGGACCGGCAAGCCCCTGTTCGAACCCTACCGCATCATCGCGAAACGGGTGAGGGCGACCGGCGCCGACGGCCGCGCCATCAGGGCGACGGTCCGGGTCGGCATTATCGGCTTCACGCCGCCGGCCATCATGGCCTGGGACAAGCGCTGGCTCGAGGGCAAGGTCTACACGACCGGCGTGCGCGAGGCGGCGCTGAAGTACATCCCCGAGATGCGCAGGAAGGGCGCCGATATCGTCGTCGCCCTCTCGCACGGCGGCCTGGACGCCAGTCCCTACACGCCGCGGATGGAAAACGCCGGCTGGTACCTGGCGCGGGTGCCGGGCGTGGACGCGCTGCTGCTCGGCCACGCGCACCAGCTGTTCCCGAACGCGGCCAGCAAGGCGCCGCAGTTCAGTCTGCCGGGCGTCGACAAGGCGAAGGGGCTGGTGCACGGGGTGCCGACCGTGATGGCCAGCCTGTGGGGCAAGCACCTGGGCGTGATCGCGTTGCGGCTGCGCGCCGACGGCAAGCGCTGGCGGGTCGAGAAGGACAAGACGGTCGTCGAGACGCGCAGCGCGCAGGACGCCGAGCGGCGTTTCGTCGCCGCCGACCCGGCCGTCATGAACCTGATCCGCACGGAACACGAAGCGGCGATCGGCTATGTCAGGACGCCGGTCGGCAGCACCGATTTTCGGATGACGACCTATTTCGCCGATGTCGGCGATCCTTCGGCGATCGCCGTGGTCAACCTGGCGCAGACCGCGTATGTGAAGAAGTATGTGGCGGCGAACCTGCCCCAGTATGCGGCGCTGCCGGTGCTGTCGATGTCGGCGCCGTTCAAGAGCGGCTCGGCCGGCGCCTTCGACTTCACCGATGTCCCGGCCGGGAACCTGGCGCTCAACAACGCGGCCGACTTGTATTTGTACCCGAATGCGCTGTATGCGGTGAAGGTCGACGGCGCCGGCCTGAAAGCCTGGCTGGAAACCTCGGCGCGCCGTTTCAACACGATCGATCCGTCCCGGCGCGAGCCGCAGGAGCTGGTCGACGCGACCGTCCCGGGCTACAACTTCGATATGCCCACTTCCGCCGAGCTCAGCTACGAGATCGACCTCACCCGGCCGCCCGGCGCGCGCATCCGCAAGCTGGCGCTGCGCGGCGTGCCGGTCGCGCCGGGCCAGGAATTCATCGTCGCCACCAACAACTACCGCGCCAGCGGCGGCGGTAATTTCCCCGGCCTGGACGGCAGCAGCACGGTGCTGGCTTCGCCCGACGCCAGCCGCGACGTCCTGATCGCCTACCTGCGCGAGGTCAAGAAGCTGACGCGCGCGGTCCACGGCGCGCCGCGCAGCTGGCGCTTCGCGCCCGTGCAGACGGCCGGGCCGGTGGTGTTTCGTTCGGCGCCGGGCGTGCTGGCACTGGCGCACGAAGCGGGGCTGGAGAACGTGACGCTGCTGCGCGCCGACGACGGCCTGGGCAAGGGCTTGGCGCTGTATGCGCTGGACCTGGCGCAATGAGGAAGCTGGCGCTGCTGCTGGCGCTGCTGTGCGGGGGCGCGCATGCCGGCGACGTGGCGGCCGCGTACCAGCGCGGCTTGATGTATCGGCATGGCGCGGGCGTGGCGGCCGATCCCGCGCTGGCGGCCAAGTGGATGGCGGTCGCGGCGCGCGGCCAGGTGCCGGAGGCGATGTTCCTGCTGTCGAACATGCTGGCGGCGGGGGAGGGTGTCGCGCCGGACCCGGCCGGTGCGCGCAGGTGGCTGGAAGCGGCCGCGGCGCTGGGTTATCCGGCGGCCTTGCAGGAACTGGCCCTGCGCGAACCCGACCCGCGCCAGGCCGAGCTGCTGATGCGGCAGGCGGCACACGCCTTGCAGCACCACCCGCGGCGTTGAGCGATGGGCGCGGCGGCGACGCCGTCGCCGCAAAGGCGCTCTCGCCGATGGTGAGCAAAGGGTTGCGGCATGCGCAGGCCGTGATCGTCGAGCCGCCGACAGGGCGCAGGTGTCACCGCCGGCACGGGTGCCGAGCCTGCGGTGCATAGCGATGGCCGGGTGTCAGCCCTCGGCCGACCCCTCGATCTCGCTTGCCGCGATCGCGGCGAGATCCATCAGCGCCTGCAATTCCGATGCGCGCAGCTTGCGCGGTTCGCGGTCGATCACGCACAGGGTGCCCATCGCCAGGCCGGAACGGTCGCGCAGCGGCACGCCCGCGTAGAAACGCATGTGCGGCTCGGCCAGTACCAGCGGGTTGCCGGAAAAGCGCGCGTCGCTCAACGCGTCCTCCACGATGAACGGCCCCTCCTGCAGGATCGCATGCGTGCAGAAGGCCCATTCGCGCGGCGTCTGCTGGGCCGGCATGCCGACGCGCGCCTTGAACCACTGGCGGCGCGCGGTCAGCATGCAGATCAGGGCGATCGGCGACCCGGTCACTTTCGAGGCGAGGCGCGCGATGCGGTCGAATCGTTCTTCCGGCGCGCTGTCGACCAGCCGCGTCGCGGCCAGCGCGGCCAGGCGCAGCGCTTCGTCCTCAGGCACCGGATAGCCCGGATCGGGATGGGGCAGGAATTCCGGGTCGGTCGGCGTCGGCGGCGCGCGCCGCTCGAGCGGCGCGGCCTGGCCGGACACCTTGGTCATCAGGGCACGGATGTGGCTTTCGCGCGTGCGGCGGTGGCCGCCCGGGGTTTTCCACGACTCGATCGCACCGCTTTCCATCCAGAGCTGGACGGTACTGGTCGCCACACCGAGCATGCGCGCGGCGGCGCTGGTGGTGAGGATGGCGTCCTCTTCCATTAAGTTGCTGTTCATCAATATTCCCGCTGTTTATGGGAGTATAGCCGATTTGATGAAATTTGCCGCATGTTCCGGGTTTGTCCCGAAAATTTGGCACAAGAACGGTAAAAACCGCAAATAAAATTAGCGTTTAGAAAAGTTTAAAAAGGAAACTTTTTCTATTTCGTCAATTCAGGGTCCGCCGTTCGGCCTCGGCGGCTGCCGGTTTCGCCTGTCGGGGATAGCGACCTACCCGCCGCCTTTGCAGGCGGTTCTCGCTAGCGTCCCCGTTCCTTGCCGGGTTGGCGTATCGATCGTCGTGACCGGCGCGGCGCTATCGGCGATCATCGAAGCGGAAAAGCAGGTCCGCCTGCGCCTTCGGGGTATCGACCGCAAGGCCGGTGGACAGGCGCTCCAGCATGCGCTCAGTGAAGCTGCTTTTTTTCGGGCTGCACCAGGATAAAAGGATGCACGACCGCCGCCCACAGCGCGATGCCGCCCGCGCTCCAGGTTTGGGCTTGCAGGTCCGATACTTTCGCAACCTTGCCGTCGGCCATCCAGCGGGCGATATTGTCCTTGTCGTCGTGCGAGACGCGCATCGCGACGTCGATCAGGTCGAGTTCTTCGCTGACATAGATCACATTGCCCTGGGCGAAATGGCGTTCGAGCTCGCTCCATTCGATGCGTCCGGTCTCGCGGTTGATCTTGTCGTGCAGTTCGGTGTCGTTGCTGGGATTGGTTTTCATGCCTTGCTTCTTCAATTCAGATAATCTCGACGGAAGGCGTCGGCGAACCGGCCCATGTTAACCGATACGCTGCGCCCTTGCGGACATTGCCGACCAGCGCAGGGCGAAAGCAGGCGAGGTTGGTGCCCTGCGGCGCCCGCACGCTCGGGTAGACGATGCCCATCGAACCGAGTTCGAGCAGGGTATTGGCCAGTTCCTGCGAGGCCACGTAGCTGCGCGGATCGAGGCATTTCCGAAACGCGCGCGCGGCGCGGATATCGTGGAAGCTGGCGTTGAAATCGGCCAGCATCGCCTGGTAGGTCACGCTGTCGTCGAAACGCCCGATCTCCCCGTATTCCACCGTCTTGTGGAAGCTTACTTCGGCCAGGGCCGTCTGCGCGTCGAAGGCGCAGTACCAGGCGCCGCGCGCGCCGTCGTTGAAGCGGCTGCCTTCCGGGCGCGCATAGGTATAGGCCGCGTTGACGATGCGGAAGTTGGCCACGCCGAATACCAGTTCGTCCATGCCGATGCCCGGCAGCAGGCCGGCTTCGCCGCGCAGGCGCGCATTGGTCGCGTTGTCGAGATCGAACAGGTCGCGCAGCGTATCGTCGTTGTCCGATAGCGGCGCCAGCACCGAATCGTCGAGGTCGGCGAAACGCGAGGGAAGCAGGCGCCAGGTGTCGAACTGGCGCAGGCCGGTCAGTGGCGGCAGGGCCGGCAAGATCAGAGACCTCCGCGGCGCGCGTCCAGCAACTGGCGCACCGTTTGCATGGCCAGCAGGCCACCGCCCAGCATCAGTGCCAGCGGCGTGCGTCCGCCGAAGATCAGGTTGGTGTTGGGCAGATGGATCCATTCGTCGGCCAGCTTGTCCCCGTACAGGATATGCAGCGCCTTGTAGACGCCCAGCAGGTAGGAGATGCGCGTGATGCGGTCGACTTCGAGCACCCGGTCCGGGTTCTTCTTCCAGTCGTAGAACGAGGAGGGCGACAGGCCGCCGAGCAATTCGCGGGCATCCTCGTCGCGCAGCCGCCAGGCCGCGGCAAGCTTGAAGAAGCCCTTCAGGGCCGACTTCGACAGGCGCTCGCGCTCGGCGCGGGAATGCAGGTCCACCAGGACCGCCGGCTCGAAGCGGCTGCGCGGATAGGCATGGGCAAGATTCATGGTTCCTCCATTTCTGGAGTATTTATACTCCGTTTTCGGAGGAGGTGCAACGGACCGTCGTCGAGCGGTGCGCGCCATGCCGGAAGTCGGCACCGAATTGTCGAAATGAAAAGCTTATGCCATGCGGCGGCGCTCGGCGGCGGTGTTCCCGGCGGTGATCGGCTGCGTCGGGGCGGCGGCCTTCGCTCGCGTTCGGCAGCGGCCCGGTGCGCGACGGCGCCGGCAAGCAAGTCGGGCGCTTCGATGCGGTGTGGCGCCTGGAAGGGCCGGGCGCCTGGCGCGTGGTCTTCGACCGCGGCCGCGCTGGCCGCGGCAAGATGCCGGGACAGGTGCCAGGCGCCGGCGCCGGCCCGCGCTCGACGCCCACCGGCGTTCAGGCGCGCATCAGTCGGCCGTCGCGCCCGAGGCCTTGACGGTCTGTCCCCACTTCGCCGTCTCGCTGCGGATGAATTCCGCGAACTGCTCGGGCTTCTCGCCATGCGGCTCGGCGCCTTGCTCGGCCATCTTCTTCTTCACTTCCGGGTCCGCCAGGGCTTTCAGGATCGATGCGTTCAGCTTCGCCACCACCGGCGCCGGCGTGCCGGCCGGCGCGAGCAGGCCGAACCAGGACGTCGCGCTGTAGCCCGGCACACCCGACTCGGCGATCGTCGGCACGTCCGGCAGGGCCGGCGAGCGCTGCGGCGTCGTCACCGCGATCGGGCGCAGCTTGCCCGCTTTCACATGGCTGATCACCGATGGCATGTTGTCGAACATGATCGCGGTCTGCCCGGCCAGCAGGTCGGTCAGCGCCGGCGCGCTGCCCTTGTACGGGATGTGCTGCATGTCGACGCCGGTCATCTGGTTGAACATCTCGGCCGACAGGTGGATCGAGGTGCCGCTGCCGGACGAGGCGAAGTTGATCTTGCCCGGATTGGCCTTCGCATGCGCGATCAGCTCCTTGACGTTCTTGAAGGGCTGCGACGGATGGGCCACGAGCAGGTTCGGCACCAGCGCCACGCGCGAGATCGGCTGGAAGTCCTTGATCGGGTCGAAGCCCATCTTCTTGTAGAGGCTCTGGTTGATCGCATGCGTGCCGACGGTGCCCATGAGCAGGGTGTGGCCGTCTGCCGGCGCGCGCGCCACCATCTGGGTGCCGATATTGCCGCCCGCGCCGGGACGGTTGTCGATCATGACCGGCTGTCCCAGGTCGCGGCTCATGGCCTGCCCGACGACGCGCGCCAGGGTATCGGTCGTGCCGCCGGGCGAGAAGCCGACCACGATCGTGATCGGCTTGGTAGGGAACGCGGCCTGGGCCATGGCGGCGGCAGGCGCCAGCGCGAGCACGCCCGCGGCCGCGACGGCCAGTGCGAG
The DNA here is from genome assembly GCF_042656795.1 of Massilia jejuensis. Taxonomy (NCBI): domain Bacteria; kingdom Pseudomonadati; phylum Pseudomonadota; class Betaproteobacteria; order Burkholderiales; family Oxalobacteraceae; genus Massilia; species Massilia jejuensis. The sequence continues at coordinate 158,125 of NZ_JBHSMS010000013.1, forward strand.
CGAGCGGCGCTGCGGAACGGGGGCGATACGGGAACGAATCATGACGGGTCTCCTGAATAGTTATGGTGGTACGACGGGGAAAGCATGCTGCCGGGTACGCGCCCGGCATGCAATGTGTGGTCGACCGCCGGGAGCGGGGCGATGCCTTGCACCGCATCCGGTTCCGGTTGTCGAGATTCGCATGGATTGCCGCTCGGGTAGTCGGGCTAGACCGGTGCGACACCGAGCGTGGTGCCGCCGCAGACGTACAGCACCTGGCCGGTGACGAAGCCGTTGTCCGGCGCGAGGAAGAACAGCGCGGCGCGCGCCACGTCTTCGGGTGTGCCGAGGCGCTTGACGACGATGCTATCGAGGATGCGCCTGGTCTGCGGCGCGCCTTCGGGATTGCTGGTGCGGAAAAGCTCGGTCGCGATCGGGCCGGGCGCCACGGCGTTGACCGTGATGCCGTCGGCGCCCAGTTCCATGGCCAGCGTGCGCGTCAGGCCGATCAGGCCGGCCTTGGTGGCGGCGTAGACGACGCGCTCGGGCTTGCCCAGCGCCGCGCGCGAGGCGATGTTGACGATGCGGCCGCGGCCCGACGCGCGCAGCGCGGGCAGCGCGGCCTGGGTCAGGACGATGGCCGCTTTCAGGTGCAGGCCGACGACGTCGTCCAGGTCGGCCATGGTGGCCGTGTCGATGCTGCCGGGGCGGGTGGCGCCGGCATTGTTGACCAGGGCGGTGACGGCCCAGGTGGCGGCGATGTGGCGGGCGCTGGCTTCGAGTTGGTCCTGGCGGGTCAGGTCGGCCTGGAGCGAGACCAGCCTGTCGTGGCGCCAGTCGGGGGCCTTGCAGTCGAGATTGACGACGGCGCGGCCCTGCGCCAGCAAGGCTTCGCAAATGGCCCGGCCGATGCCGGAACTGCCGCCGGTGACAAGAGTGACTTCCTGGGGTTCGCTCATCCGTGCCTTTCCTGGGGCTGCTGGACTCGATGGTCCGGAATGCCGAGATACTAGCATGCCTCGGGTGCCGGATGAGCGCCTGGCCCGGCCGCGGCGGCGCAGTCGGGCGCACGGCGGCACGCTGCGCCGAAGGACTACACCGGTTCGGCGTGCTCCACCAGCAACTGCACCTTGGTCACGCCGTTGTACTCGTTCGCATCGAGCCTGAACGCGACCCGCGCCCGCTCGCCGAGGCCGTCCGTGCGCCCGAACCAGATCGCGTCATAGCGCCGCCCGTTGCGCTCGAGTAGCAGCTTCAGGTGCTTCTCCTTCAGAATGCGCTGGCTCAGCACCCGGAATTCGTCGCAGAACACCGGCGGCGCGAAGCCCTGGCCCCACACTTGCTCATCCATCAGCGCGATGAAGGCGGTCGAATAGTACTCGTCCTCGAGCGGCCCGTCGGTCTCGACCACGCGTTCGAGCTGCGCCTGCGTCAGCCAGGCGCGCCCGACCGCCTCGAAGGCTTGCTGGAAGGCCGCGAAGGATTCCTGTTTCATCGTCAGGCCCGCCGCCATCGCATGTCCGCCGAACTTGTCGATCAGGCCGGGCACCCGTTTCGAGACCAGGTCGAGCGCGTCGCGCATGTGAAAGCCGGGAATCGACCGGCCCGAACCCTTGATCAGCCCGGGTCCGCCCGGCGCGAAGGTGATCGTCGGGCGGAAAAATTTCTCCTTCAGGCGCGAGGCGACGATGCCGATCACGCCCTGGTGCCAGCCGTCGTCGAAGACGGTGATCGTGCTGCTGTCGCTCGGCTGGAAGTCGTCCAGGTGCAGCAGCGCCGCGTCCTGCATGTCGGCCTCGATCTCACGCCGCTTGAGGTTGATTTCGTTGAGCTGCTGGGCGATCGCCCAGGCGCGTCCTTCGTCGTCGGTCGTCAGGCACTCGATCCCGAGCGCCATGTCCTGCAGGCGGCCGGCCGCGTTCAGGCGCGGACCGAGGGCGAAACCGAGGTCGAAGGGCGAGGCGCAGCGCGCTTCGCGCCCCGCGACCCGGAACAGCGCCGCCACGCCCGCATGCATGCGTCCGGCGCGCATGCGCTTGATGCCTTGCGCGACCAGGATGCGGTTGTTGGCGTCGAGCCTGACGACGTCGGCCACGGTGCCCAGCGCCACCAGGTCGAGCAGGTTGTCGAGCTTGGGCTGGGTCCGGGCATCGAACACGCCGCGCCGGCGCAGTTCCGCGCGCAGGGCCAGCAGCACGTAAAACACCACGCCGACGCCGGCCAGGTGCTTGCTCGGGAAGCCGCATTCGGGCTGGTTCGGATTGACGATCACGCGCGCCGGCGGCAGGCAGTCGCCCGGCAGGTGGTGGTCGGTGACGACGACTTCGATGCCGCGCCGGTTGGCCTCGATCACGCCGTCGACGCTGGCGATGCCGTTGTCGACGGTGACGATGATGTCGGGCGACTTTTCGCGCGCGGTCAGTTCGACGATCTCGGGCGTCAGGCCATAGCCGTGCACCACGCGGTCGGGCACGATGTAGTCGACAGCGGCCCCCATCGCGCGCAGGCCGCGCAGGGCGGTGGCGCAGGCGGTGGCGCCGTCGCAGTCGTAGTCGGCGACGATGGTCATCTTCTTGCCGGCGGCGATCGCGTCGGCCAGGAACACGGCGGCGGCGTCGATGTGTTTCAGGCCGCCGGGCGGCACCAGCGCCGCCAGTTCGCAGGACAGTTCGCGCACGTCGAACAGGCCGCGGGCGGCGTAGATGCGGGCGAGCACGGGGTGCACGCCGCCCTGGCGCAGCATTTCGGACTGGCGGAACGGGCAGGGGCGGGTGGAAATACGGGTAATCAAAGCAGTCGGTCCAGGGTAGGGCGGCGCCAGAAACTGCGTTGCGCCAGGGCGGTGGTGGTGAATTCGGCATGCGCGTCGCGGTGGCTCAGCACCAGCGAGACCTTGCGCACGCGGCCCTTCATCAATGCTGCAAGGATGGGGGCGAACAGCCCGGCTTCAAGCTGCTGCAGCTGGCCGATCCAGCCACCCCAGTCGGCGCCCACAGCGTGCGGCGCGGGGCCGCCGCAGTACACGATGGCGTCGGCATCGAATGGCGCGCCGAAGTCGGGCAACACGGCCGCATGGGAGCCGGCCAGGGCCCCCACCGTGCTGCCCGCCTCCAGTGCGACCAGTGCCGGCGCGCCCGCGGCGCCCTGGCGCTGCGCGTCGGCCGCGCCCCAGGCCCAGAACGCGTTCACCGGCGGCAGGCGCCGTTCCTCGCGCGCCGCATTGACCGGATGCGCGTGCCACACGATCTGCACTTCGTTCTGCAGGCGCCGGAAGGCCGCCGCCGCGGCGCCGAGCGGCATCCAGTCGGTCAGGTCCATGCCGAGGGCGGCGTCGGGCGTGGCCGTGTCGAGCTCGGCCCAGTCGTCGGCGCGCATGAACCAGGTTGCGGCGTCGCCGTAGCGCAGCGCATGGCCGGCTTCCTCGAAAAAGGGCAAGGCCGTGTCGAACAGGGCGCGGCTCTCGCGTTCGTCCAGGCGCACCCGGGCCGGGTCGCCCATCATCAGGTGGGTGCGTGCGATCTCGATATGGACCGGGTTGACGATGAACCAGGTGCCGGCCTCCTGCTGCATGCCGCGCGCGCGCATCGCGGCCGCGGCGAAGGCGGGGCGCCCGGCCTGCTGCAAGCCAAGCGCCCGCGCCAGCCACTGCTCGTGCGGCAGCGCGCGCACCGCGTCATCGGCCGGCACGCGCGCATGGCTGCTGGTGCGCGTCAGCAGCGCGGCCAGCGCCGGCGCTTCGAGGGCGCGCACCAGGTCGGGTGCGAATTCGGGAAAGGGCAGGGCGAACGGAAGGACGAGCGTGATCTGGGACATGGCGTGATTGTAGGCCAAATCGGTTCGACCGGCGCCAGCCGGACGAAGTTCGGCAGCCATCGGGCACGCCGTGCGGCCGCATGGCGTGCTGTCACGGATGAGCTTTGTGTGGCACACTGCGGGCTTGGTTGTCAAACACTTAAAGTCATGAGCATCATCTACAAGCTGCCGTACGAATGGCTGGTCGGGCTGCGCTATACGCGCGCCGGCAAGCGCAGCGGCCGCAACCGCTTCATCTCCTTCATTTCGATGATCTCCGTGGCCGGCATCGCGCTCGGCGCGGCCGCGCTGATCGTCGTGCTGTCGGTGATGAACGGCTTCCAGAAAGAGGTCACCGACCGCATGCTGTCGGTGCTGGCCCATATCGAGATCTACGACGTGCGCGGCGCCATGCCCGACTGGCGCGCGGTCGAGCGCGACGCCGCGCGCAACCGGGCAGTGGTGGCGGCGGCGCCGTTCGCCGATGTCCAGGGCATGCTGCTGCGCGACGGCGTCATGAAGCCGGTGCTGCTGCGCGGCATCTTGCCGGCGCAGGAAGCCGGGGTGTCGGAAGTGGCGCGGCAGATGCGCCGGGGCCGGCTGGACCAGCTCACGCCCGGCTCGATGCACATCGTGCTCGGCAGCGCGCTGGCCAAGTCGCTCGACGTGGGCGTGGGCGAGCGCGTGACTATGCTGCTCGGTTCGGTCGGCGGCGGCGCCGGCGCCGGTGGGTCCGGGGCCGGGCCGCGTACCCAGACCTTCACGGTGGTCGGCCTGTTCGAGGCCGGCCATTACGAATTCGATTCGACGCTGGCGTTCGCCAACCTCGACGACGCCGTGGCCGCCGCGCGCGCCGACGGCCCGGCCGGGGTGCGCCTGCGCCTGCGTGACATGCACGCGGCGCCGCAGGTGGCGGCCGAGCTGCGCGCGGCCTTGTCGGGCGACGTGGTGATGCGCGACTGGTCGCAGGTCAATGCGATCTGGTTCGCCGCGGTGCAGTCGCAAAAGCGCATGATGTTCATCATCCTGGCGATGATCATCGCGGTGGCCGCGTTCAACCTGGTCTCGACCCTGGTCATGACGGTCAAGGACAAGCAGTCCGACATCGCCATCCTGCGCACCCTGGGCGCGTCGCCGCGCTCGATCATGAAGATCTTCATCGTGCAGGGCACCCTGGTCGGCCTGCTGGGCAGCGCGTTGGGCGTACTGCTGGGCGTGACGGTGGCGCTCAATGTCGACGTCATCGTGCCCGCCATCGAGCGCGTGCTGGGCGTGCAGTTCCTGTCGAAGGAGATCTATCTGATCAGCGAGATCCCGTCCGAGCTGCGCTGGCCGGACGTGGCCAGCATCGGCGCCCTGGCCGTCGTGCTGGCCTTCCTGTCGACGCTCTACCCGAGCTGGGCGGCCGCGCGCGTGAAACCGGCGCAGGCGCTGCGTTACGAATGATGGAGAAGCGGAGCACCATGGGCATCGTCCACAAACTGCCGTTCGAGTGGCTGGTCGGCCTGCGCTACACGCGCGCCGGCAAGGGCAGCGACAACAACGGCTTCATTTCCTTCATTTCCCTCATTTCGGTGGCGGGCATCGCCCTGGGCGTGGCGGCGCTGATCATCGTGCTGTCGGTGATGAACGGCTTCCAGAAGCAGGTCACCGACCGCATGCTCTCGGTGCTGGCCCATATCGAAGTGTTCGACGCGGCCGGCAGCATGCCGCAGTGGCGCGAGGCGGCCCGGGAAGCCAGGCGCAACCCGGCCGTGCTGGGCGCCGCGCCTTTCGTGCAGAGCGAAGCGCTGCTGCAGCAGCACGACGGCACGATGCGCCCGGCGATCGTCCGCGGCATCCTGCCGGAGGCGGAAAAGGACGTCTCGCAGGTCGCCGGCACGATGCGCCAGGGCCGCATCGATTCGCTCGCGCCGGGCAGCTTCAACATCGTGCTCGGCCATGCACTGGCCGCGGCCCTGAACCTGCAGGTGGGCGACAAGGTGACCATGCTGCTGGCCCAGGCCCAGGCCACGCCGGCGGGCCTGCTGCCGCGCATGCGCAGCTTCACCGTCTCGGGCATCTTCGAGGCCGGGCACGCCGAGTTCGATGCCGGCATGGCCTTCGTCAGCCTGGAGGACGCGCAGAAGATGGAGCGCCTGCCGGCGCCGGCCGGCCTGCGCCTGCGCGTGGCCGACATGCACCTGGCGCCGCAGATCGCCCAGGAGCTGAAGCGATCGATGTCGGGCGAGCTCGTCATGCGCGACTGGTCGAAGCTCAACGCCGTCTGGTTCGGCGCCGTACAGACCGAGAAGAAGATGATGTTCATCATCCTGACCCTGATCGTGACGGTGGCCGCCTTCAACCTGGTGTCGACGCTGGTGATGACGGTGACCGACAAGCAGGCCGACATCGCCATCCTGCGCACGCTGGGGGCGTCGCCGCGCTCGATCATGAAGATCTTCATGGTCCAGGGCGCGGTCGCGGGCCTGCTGGGCACCGCGGCGGGCGTGGGCGGCGGGGTGCTGGTGGCGCTGAATATCGATGTCATCGTTCCATTCATTGAACAGTTATTGGGAGTGCAGTTCTTGTCCAAGGATATTTACCAATTCACGTCCGTGCCCTCCGACCTGCGCTGGCCCGACGTGGCCCGCATCGGCGTCGTGGCCGTGATCCTGTCTTTCCTGGCCACCGTGTATCCGAGCTGGTCGGCCTCGCGCGTGAAACCGGCGGAGGCGCTGCGCTATGAGTGATGCCGCGACCACCCCGGTGCTGGCCTGCCGCGGCCTGAGCAAGACCTTCAAGCAGGGCGACTACCAGGTCCAGGTGCTCGACCGCATCGATTTTTCGATCGCGCGCGGCGAGCGCGTCGCCATCGTCGGCGCCTCCGGTTCGGGCAAGTCGACGCTGCTGCACCTGCTGGGCGGGCTCGATACGCCGACCGCCGGTTCGGTCACGCTGCTGGGCGAGGATTTCGCGACGCTGTCGGAGACCCGCCGCGGCGACCTGCGCAATTCCTCGCTCGGCTTCGTCTACCAGTTCCACCACCTGCTGCCCGAATTCTCGGCGCTCGACAACGTGGCCATGCCACTGCTGATCCGGCGCGAAAAGCGCGCCAGGGCAGTCGAGCAGGCCGAGGCGATCCTGGCGCGCGTGGGCCTGGCCAAGCGCGTCGTCCACCGTCCCGGCGAACTGTCGGGCGGCGAGCGCCAGCGCGTGGCCCTGGCGCGCGCCCTGGTGACGCAGCCGGCCTGCGTGCTGGCCGACGAGCCTACCGGCAACCTCGACCACACGACGGCGCTCGTCATCTTCGACCTGATGCTGGAACTGTCGCGCACCCTCGGCACCGCCTTCGTCATCGTCACCCACGACATGGAACTGGCGCGCCGCTGCGACCGCGCGCTGCGCCTGACCGAGCACGGGCTGGTGCCGCTGGAAGACTGACGACATGTGGATCGACACCCACTGCCATCTCGACGCCGGCGAATTCGGCCAGGAGGCGCTGGAAATCGCGGCGCGGGCGGGGGCGAACGGGGTGTCGATGATCGTGATCCCGGCGGTGGCCCGCGCCAACTTCGGGACCGTCGCGCGGCTCGCGCATGCGGCGCCGAACGCCAGCTATGCGCTCGGCATCCATCCGATCCACGTTCCGCAGGCGACCGACGAGGACCTGGTTGCCATGCGCGCCGCGGTCGAAGCGGCGCTGGGCGATCCGCGTTTCGTGGCCATCGGTGAAATCGGGCTCGACTTCTTCATTCCGCTCCTTTGCGAACCGGCCATGCGCGAGAAGCAGGAGCGCTTCTTTCGCGCGCAGCTGCGCATCGCGCGCGACTTCGGCCTGCCGGTGCTGACCCACGTGCGCCGCTCACAGGACCAGGTTGTAAAGCACCTGCGCCAGATCGCGCCTGCGGGCGGCATCGCCCACGCCTTCAATGGCAGCGAGCAGCAGGCCGCCGGCTTCATCAAGCTCGGCATGCACCTGGGCTTCGGCGGCGCCATGACCTTCACGCGCGCGCTGCAGATACGGCGCCTGGCGGCCAGGCTGCCGCTGGACCGGATCGTGCTGGAGACCGATGCGCCCGACATTGCCCCGACCTGGATCCACCCGGGGCGCAACAGCCCGGAGCAGCTGCCGGCGATCGGCGCCGCCCTGGCCGCGCTGCGCGGCGTCGACGCGGCCGCCATCCGGCACGCGGCCTGGCATGGCTCGGTCGCGGCGATACCCCGTTTGCGGGCGCTGCTGGCGGAATAAATCCGGGCCCCGGAGGAACCATTTGCGCTGGCCGGACTCGGCTGTGCAGACATACAGACGAGTGTCCAGACGGTGCTAAGTTCGCCACATTCTGCCCGGACACACTGACGCTGCGCAATCGTGAATTGTCGGGTTCGTGTGACCATGGCTCTTTCGCCACGGGAGACGACATTGGACAGCGCAAGTGCCTTCCTGCGGGTGCTACGGCACGAACAGTCACTGAGTACCGCGCACCGCGCGCTGCGCCTGCGCCTGGCGCATGCGGACGGCCTGCCCGACGACGTCCTGCTGCCGCAGCAGGTCACGGGCAGCGAGTCGATCTGCGGCGGCATCGAGTACCGCGTCGCCTGCGTCGCCAGCGATCCGGCGCTCCCCTTGAAACGATTCATCGCGCTGCCGGCCGAGATCCAGATCGTCACCGACCGCGGTGCCTTGCGCAGCATTTGCGGCATCGTCGCCGAGGCGCGTTCCGGGGACAGCGACGGCGCCCTGTGCACCTACCAGCTGGTGCTGCGCGACGCGCTGGCGATCATGGAAAAGCGCGTCAACAGCCGCATCTTCCGCAACCAGAACGAGATCGCCATCGTGCAGACCCTGTTCGACGAGTGGCGCCATGCGAACGCCGTGCTGGCCGGCGCCTTCGAATACGAACTCGACCCCTTGCTCGACCTGGCCCGGTATCCGGCGCGCGAACAGACCATGCAGTACAACGAGTCCGACGCCGCCTTCGTGCGGCGCCTGCTGCGCCGGCGCGGCATCTCCTGGTGCGTGCGTCCCGGGCGCGGCCGTGCCAGCAGCGTCGATCCGGCGCACGACCGGATCGCCGCGCACACGCTGGTGCTGTTCGCCGACGCCGCGCGGCTCCCGCGCAGCAGCGCCGGCACCGTGCGCTACCACCGCGACGACGCCGCCGAACAACGCGACACGATCCAGGCCTGGGGCGCGGCGCGCACCCTGCAGCCGGGCCTGGCCTCGCGCCACAGCTGGGACTACAAGGCCAGTACGGGCGAGCGCTTCATGACGGCCGGCGCGCGCGCCGGCTTCGACCAGGGCGGCCAGGGCAATGCACTGGCGGCCAGTCTCGACGATTACCTGGTCGAGGCGCCCCATGCCGGCGACGACGTCGAGGACGGCCTGCGCCTGGGCCAGCTGCGCATGGCGCGCCACGCGTTCGACGCCAAATGCTTCCATGGCGAGGGCACGGTGCGCGACCTGCGCGCCGGCCAGTATTTCAGCCTGGCCGGCCATCCCGAGATCGATACCCATCCGGACGCCGAGCGCGAATTCCTAGTCACCGAACTGCACGCCAGCGTGCGCAACAACCTGCCCGGCGAGATGGCCCAGCGCGCCGAGCGCCTGATGGCACGCGCCGGCTGGGCCGCGCCGATGGGCGCCGCGCCGGTGCAGGTGCGCTTTACCGCGGTGCGCCGCGGCGTGCCGATCGTCCCGGCCTTCGACCCGCGCGTCGACCTGCCGCATCCCCAGCTGCAAAGCGCGCTCGTGGTCGGCCCCGCCGGCGAGGAAGTCCATTGCGACAGCCTGGGCCGGGTGAAGATCCGCTTTCCCGGCATGCGCGCGCAGGACCACGCCCATGCGCAGGGCGCCGGCGCTTCCGGCTCCCCGCTCGACTCGGCCTGGGTCCGCGTCGCCTCGAACTGGGCCGGCAACGGCCCGGGCAGCCAGCAGCAGTGCGGCGCCCTCGGCCTGCCGCGCGTGGGCAGCGAAGTGCTGGTGGCCTTCCTCGGCGGCGACCCGGACAAGCCCATCGTCCTGGCCCAGCTCTTCAACGGCCAGGCCGCGCCGCCGGCGCTGAGCAGAAATGGACAGCTGCCCGGCAACCGCTACCTGGCGGGCCTGCGCAGCCGCGAAATCGGCGGCCTGCGCGGCAGCCAGCTGCGCTTCGACGACACGCGCGGCCAGATCAGCGCCCAGCTCGCGAGCGACCACGCGGCCTCCGAACTCAATCTGGGCTGGCTGGCGGGAGCCCGGGCGCACGGCGAAGGCGCGGCGCGCGGCGAGGGCGCCGAGCTGCGCAGCGACCAGGCCGTGGCGATCCGCGGGACGCAGGGCGTGCTGGTCAGCGCCGAGGCGCTGCCTTCGGACGAGGGCCGGCAGCTGGCGCGCGCCGGCCTGATCGGGCTGGCCGACCTGATGCAGAGCGTGGTCGAGGAGATGGCCAGACTGGCCGGGCAGCACGCGGGCGACGAAGACAGCAGCGGCAAGCTGGCGGAACTGGCCGAAAAGCTGAAACGCTGGGAGGACGGGACCAATACCGGTCCCGGCACGGGCGCCGGCGCCGGCGCGCCGATGGTCGCCGTCACCGCTCCGGCCGGCATCGTCCTGGCCAGCCACGACAACGTGGCGCTGGCCTCGGAAAGGAAGGTCGACGTCGTCAGCGGCGGCGACGCCGAAGTGACGGCCGGGCGCAACGTGTTCGTGCGCGCCGCGCGCGGCATCAGCGCATTCGCGCATGCGCTCGGCATCAAGCTGGTGGCCGCGCGCGGCAACCTTACGCTCGAAGCGCACCAGGGCGGCGTCGAGATCAAGTCGTCGGGCCGCATCAGCCTGATTTCGTCGGAAGCCATCCACATCGAGGCGCCGCTGGTGCGCATCGTTTCGCAGGGCGCGCAAACGGAGTGGGCGGATGGAACCATCGTCCAGCAATGCAGGGGCAAGCAGGTGGTGAAGGCCGCCGCCATCGTGCACGACAGTCCAGCTGGCGGCACGCCCGCGACCCTCGATTTCGCCAAGTCGAGCATCCGCGCCGACGAACGCCTGGTGCTGCGCCACAGGCAGACCCTCGAGCCGATCGCGCACCAGCGCTACATTGCCCACCTCGAGGACGGCACGACCGTCAGCGGCGTGAGCGACGCCGCCGGGCGCACCCAGCTGGTCACCACGGCCACCCTGGGGCCGGTGCGTTTCGAACTGCTTGCCTGAGTCCCGCCCCGAATCGACCATGAGCGAACCGACCCGACCCTTGCCGCCACCATCCCCCTTGCCCGGCGGCGGCTGGGCGATCGACTCCTTTACGTCGTCCACCGACTACAAGGTCATGGGGCTGGCGCTGGTGCCCGCCGACCGTGTCGTGCCGGTCATCTTCGTGCCCGGCATCATGGGCACGAATCTGCGCGCCAAGCGCACGCCGCCCCCTGGCAGTGCGTCCAACGGGAAAAACACGAAGGCCGTGCCCGGCGGCGTGGTCTGGCGCCCGCCGAACGGCATGAAACAAGGGCTGAACGCGTCGGACCAATGGAAGACAGTGTCGCCGCAAGACCGCCAGCGGCTGTTCGACGGCGCGACCCTGGAAGTCGACGATGGCGGCCCGGTCATGTTGCAGAACGCCGCCTACGGCAATGTGCTGACGGTGGCCGACGCCCGTGCGCGCGGTTGGGGCGAAGTCCACGCCGACTCGTACGGCGCCCTGCTCGACGCGCTCGAGATACGCCTGAACCATACCTTCGAGCCCGACTACAAGGGTACCGGCAGCGTCCCGCGCAAGCACTGGCGCGACGTGATGGCGTGCGCGCCGGCCCAATGGGGGCTGCGCGAGTTCGAACCGCTGACGCTGGCCCATCTCAAAAAACATGCGCAGTACAATTTTCCGGTGTACGCCGTCGGCTACAACTGGCTTGACGATTGCGAGCGGTCGTCGCGCCGGCTGGAGCGGCGCATTCTCGAGATCATCGCATTCTGGACCGGAGCAAAACAGCGCTGCGACCGGGTGATCCTGGTGACGCACTCGATGGGCGGCCTCGTCGCGCGCGCCTGCGCCAGGCGCATTCCGGACAAGATCGCCGGGGTCATCCATGGCGTCATGCCGGCGCTCGGCGCGCCGGCCGCCTACCGCCGCCTGGCCTGTGGTACCGAAAGCGCAAGTCCGGACAACGGCCCGCTCGACGACCTGGCCGCCTCCAGGCTGGCACTGATCCTGGGCGAGACGACCGAAAAAACCACGCCGGTGCTGTCGACTTCGCCCGGCGCGCTCGAGCTGCTGCCGAACCACCTGTATCCCGGACCCTGGTTGCACGTGCGGGTCATGACGGGGGGCGCGCCGCCGCCCGCAAGCAGCGGCGGACATGCGAACGGCGCGGGCCAGGTCACGACAACGCGCGACTGCCTGCAGCTTCCGGGCAGCAGGACGCCCAATCCGTACGACCTGTATCGCGACATGGATTCGTGGTACCGGTTGATCAACCCGGCACTGGCTGATCCGGCTGGAAAATATATCGAAGAAAAGGGCGGCGTGAAAGCAGCGATCAGGACGGCCATTGCCACTGCCGAGCAATTTCACCGTACCTTGGGCGACTATTACCATCCGAATACCTATGCGTTCTACGGCGACGATCAGCGCAAGCGCGCCTACGGCCAGGTACGCTGGGTTGCCTGGCAACAGGCGGGAGCGGCGACCGTCGTTACCGCGGCGAACGTCGGCGCTGCAAGCACCATTGGCCACACGGCGCTGGGCCAGCGGCGCGTGCGCGTGGAAGGCCGGGCGAACCTGTTGTTCACGCTGGAACAGCAGGACGCCCGCGGCGACGGCACGGTTCCGCAGCAGTCGGGCATGGCGCCGCGAGGCAAGGTCATGCAGGTGTTCGCGACCCAGGGCTATGACCATCAGGGTGCGTACAAACATCCCGACATGCTCATGTTGACGCTGCGCCTGGTGGTAAAGATCGTCCAGGAGATGTCGTGAAGCCCTGGCGGCGGAGCGGGCCGGCGGCGCTGCTGGCGGGACTCGTCGTCGCCGCCCTGGCGATTGTGTGGGCGGTCGGCGCAGTGGAACGACGCGCTGCTGCGCAACAGGACAAGGATAAGGTGGCGCGCATGACGCAGAAAATGAAAACGGTATGCATCGGCAGGTTCCTGATCGATCTGCCCGACGAAACGCGCCTCGAACTGCGCAGGCCGCGCATCCATGGATTCGACATCTCGTCCGTCGACGAGCAGCAAGCCGATTTTCAAGTTCGCCTTGCACGGCGCGAAGCCGAGCTGCGGGCGGCGCCGGACCAGTTTGGCGGAAACAGGAACCTCGAATCGGTCAGGGAGGTCAAGACCGACAACGGCGTTGTCGGCAAGATCTTTGTCCATGGCCGCAAGGTGACGGAAGGCACCCAGGCGAATGGCCTGGCACTGGAACGCTACCGCGATGAAGGTGTCGCGATCGAAGCCATGGTGCATGGCCAGGGAACGAGCTTTGCCCTGGCAGCGAACAATTATAACCCTGACAATATCGACAATCTGCCGAGGCTTGTCGCCAAACTGGTGCCGAATCCACGCAACCAGATTCCGACCGAACCCGGCTTCTGCATCGACCGCGCCTGGTTTCGCGATCCGCTGACCCCTCACCAGCGCGAACAAGTGATGATGTCGGCCCAATTGCCGAGCCACCCGGACATCGAATTCCTGACCATCCTGGCCGCCGGCAACAAGCCCGCTTCCCAAGGCTTGCTCGAAAGGGCGGCGGCCACGCAGGCGACGTCGACGCTGGCGGAGCAATGGCGCATTTCCACGCTGCGCGCGGCCCCGCGCACGATTGGCGGCGTTACCGGCGATGAACTGGTCAAGCGGGTCGCCGAGATGAACGACACCGTCGGTTACTCGTTCTGGTGGGAGGCGGGTGGAACGGAAGACAACGTGCTCGCTCCCCACTTTGTGTTCAAGATGACCACCGGCGAAGGCGCCGACGAGCCGGTTCCCACTTCCTTGTCGGAAGATGCCGCCATGGCACTCTGGGACAAGATTTCGTCCAGCATCCGCTTGCGTCCGTCGGAACCGCCCAGGCCTGTCGCAGCCGTGCCGCCGCCGACGCCGCTCGGCACCTACGCCTGGGCCGGCGACCGCTGCCCCGAAAGCGGCTGGTGGTCATGCAGCGCCGGCGGCAACGGCATCGGCGTGCTGGGCGGGCAGCGCCAGTACATCGCGAAGGGCGAGCGCATGCCGCAGGCGCTGTTGCTGCCGCCGCAAACCTTGTGGGAGAAGCTGCGCGGCGTGCAGCCGAGCTTCGAGTCGCAGACCCAGACCTCGTGGAAGCTGGTCGACAAGCGCAACCGCAAGCGCGTGCCGTCGCCGCTGCCGCTGGCGCAGGCCACGCCGGCGGCGTCCGCCAGCATCACCACCGCCGGCACCGGTCCCAGCGTCATGGAGCAGCAGCGGGTGCCGGTCGGGAGCTTCGCCGCGACGGGGCTGGCGTGCCCGGCCAGTGGCTGGTGGCGCTGCGAAGACCCGCGTGCGCTGGATGGAACGCGCTGGTTTGCGCTCGGAAGCTTGCTGCCGCCGGCGACCTTCGCGGTGCCGCCCGGCGCCTTCGGCCGCCCGGCGCACGCCGCCAGGTCGATCGAGCGCCGCGGTGCCTGGCGTTTGGTGCGGCTTGCGACCGCGCCCGGCGAGCAGGTTGGCGCCGGCGCCGGAGCCGGTGACCCGGGCGGCGAAACCGGTATGCCGAACGGCGCCTGACGGCACCATGCCCGGCGGCGCCCGATGCGCTCGACCATCCTCGGCTTCGTCGCCGGCGCCGCCTTCCTGCAAACCCGCGCCACGCTGCCCGAGTTCTGGCAGATCGCCGCCTGCGCAGCTGCGGCATCGACCCTGCTGTTCGCCATGCGCGGCGTGCTGCGCGCCGCCCTGGCCGGCGTCCTGACCGGCTTCGGCTGGGCCGCCTTCATCGCCCACCTGAGCCTCGCGCCCCGGCTCGACGCGGCCGACGAAGGCCGCGACATCGAGATCGTCGGCACGGTGGCCAAGCTGCCCCACGATGCCGGCCAGGGCGTGCGCTTCCAGTTCGCGGTCGAGCGCGTGCTGACCGCCGCGACGCGGGTGCCGCCGACGCTGGCCCTGTCGTGGTACCGCGGCGAGGGCGAACCCGGCCAGCTGCGTCCGGGCCAGCGCTGGCGCCTGACGGTGCGCCTGCAGCGCCCGCACGGCAACGCCAACCCGCACGGCTTCGACTATGAAGCCTGGTTGCTGGGGCAGGGCATCCGCGCGACCGGCTACGTGCGCGCGGCCGGCGGCAACCGCCGGCTCGACGATTTCGTCCTCACGCCCGGCCACCTGGTCGAGCGCAGCCGCGACGCCCTGCGCGCGCGCATCCTGGACGCATTGCAAGGCCAACCCTATGCCGCCGTGATCGTGGCCCTGGTCGTCGGCGACCAGCGCGGCATCGGGCAGCCCGAATGGGACGTGTTCAACCGCACCGGCGTCAGCCACCTGGTCGCCATCTCGGGCCTGCACATCACGATGGTCGCCGGCCTCGCGGCATTCATGCTTTCCTGCCTGTGGCGGCGTTCCTTCTTCACCCGGGCGCAGCTGCCCTTGCGCCTGCCCGCGCAGAAGGTGGCGGCGCTCGGCGGCGCCGTCGCAGCCCTGCTGTATGTGCTGCTGGCCGGCTTCGGCGTGCCCGCCCAGCGCACGCTGTACATGCTGGCGGTCGTGGCGGCGGCGCTGTGGATGGGACGCACGACGAGCGTGTCGCGCATCCTGTGCCTGGCGCTCGGGCTGGTCGTGCTGCTCGATCCCTGGGCCGTGCTGTGGCCCGGCTTCTGGCTCTCGTTCGGCGCGGTCGGGGCGATCCTGTACGCGGGACTGGGCCGGGTGGGGCGCGCGCGCGCCGGCTGGCGCGGCAGCCTGCGGCTGGCGGCTCGCACGCAGTACGCGGTCACGCTCGGGCTGGTGCCGCTGACGCTGCTGCTGTTCTCGCAGGTGTCGCTGGTCGGTCCGCTCGCCAATGCGATCGCCATTCCCCTGGTGAGCTTCGTCGTCACGCCGCTGGCGCTGGCGGGCAGCCTGCTGCCGGCGCCGCTGGCCCAGCCGGTACTGTGGTGCGCGCACCTCGCGCTCGCGTCGCTGGCCTGGGTGCTCGAATGGCTGGCGGCGCTGCCGCTGGCCGTCTGGAGCGCGCCCGCGCCGCCGCCCCCGCTATTCGCGCTGGCCTTGATCGGCACGGGATGGATGCTGGCGCCGCGCGGCTGGCCGCATCGCTGGGCCGGCGCGGCAGCCTGGCTGCCCTTGTTCCTGCTGCAGCCGACCCGGCCCGAGCCCGGCCGCTTCGACGTCACCGCCTTCGACGTCGGCCAGGGCATGGCGCTGCTGGTGGAAACGCACGGCCACCGGCTGCTGTACGACACCGGCCCCCGGTACGCGCCCGGCCAGGATGCGGGCGGGCGCGTGATCCTGCCCTACCTGCGGGCGCGCGGCATCCGGCGTCTCGATACAATGGTGGTTTCGCACAGCGATCTGGATCACGCGGGCGGTGCGCCCACGCTGCTCGAGGCGCTGCGCGTCGACCATGTGACCAGTTCGCTGGGACCGGGGCACCGGGTCGTGCACGGCGCGAAGGCGCACACGCCGTGTGTCGGCGGGCAGCGCTGGGAATGGGACGGCGTCGTCTTCGAGATGCTCCATCCGACACCGGCCAGCTATGACGACCCATCCCTGAAGGCGAATGCGCGCAGCTGCACCTTGCGCATAGCGGCGCATGGCAGGGCAATCCTGCTGGCGGCCGACATCGAAGCGGCGCAGGAGGCGGCCCTGGTCGCGAACGCGGCCGGCAAACTGCGCGCCGACGTCCTGCTGGCGCCGCACCACGGCAGCGGCACCTCGTCGACGCCGGCCTTCCTGGCGGCGGTCCGGCCGTCGATTGCCCTGTTCCAGGTGGGGCACAGGAATCGCTACAAGCACCCCAAGAAAGAGGTGTTCGCGCGCTACGGCGAGCACGCCATCGAACGCCTGCGCACCGACGAGGCGGGGGCTATCGGCCTGGAATTCGGCGCTACCGTCAGGGCGCGTTCCTACCGCCGCGAGCACGCGCGCTACTGGCACGGACGCTAGGCCGGCCGTCTTCCGCGGCGGCACCCGCTGCGATGGCCCCCGCTGCAATGGCCGATTATGGATGGCGGCATGGTCGGCGGCCATCCGGCGACGCCGACGATAGGTGTTTCCCTCTAAACGAAGTTCGCACGGGTGACTGTCACATTACAATCGGGGCTCCTTTCGACTGGCCGCGCGCATTCATGACCAAGCCCCTGCTGCATTTCTGTCACGGTAACAGTTTTCCTTCCGGCACCTACCGCCAGCTGCTCGACGCGCTGCGCCCGCATTACGAGGTGCGCATGACCGACATGGTCGGGCACGATCCGCGCTTCCCGGTGGGCGACGGCTGGAGCGGGCTGGTGGACGAGCTGATCGGGCACCTCGAAGGCCACGGGCGTCCGGCGATCCTGGTCGGCCATTCGCTGGGCGGCATGCTCGGCACGATGGTGGCCGCGCGCCGTCCCGAGCTGGCGCGCTGCGTGGTGATGCTCGATTCGCCCGTGGTGGCGGGCTGGCGCGCGCTGGCCTGGCGCCTCGTGAAACTGCTGGGCAAGGGTTCACGCTTTTCGCCGGCGCGCTTTTCGGAGCGCCGCCGCAACGTCTGGCCCAGCCGCGCCGCCGCCTACGAGCACTTCATCGCGAAAGACCTCTTCGCGGCCTGGGCGCCGGGCGTGCTCGACGACTACCTGGACGTCGGCCTGGCCCCGCATCCGGAGGGCGTGCAGCTGCGCTTCGACCGTGCGGTCGAAACGGCCATCTACAATTCGCTACCGCACCATATGGGCGAGGTGATCCGCCACGGCTTCCCGGTGCCGGTCGGCTTCATCGGCGCGGTCGACTCGGAAGAACTGCGCCAGGCGGGGCTGGCGTCGACGCGCAAGCTCGTCGGCGAGCATTTCGTGATGACCGAAGGCTCGCACCTGTATCCGCTCGAGCATCCGGAGCGCACCGCCCGCCTCACGCACGAGATGGTCAAGCGCCTGCTCGGCAGCCGCCTCGCGGACAAGGCAACGCCGGCACGCGAGCAGGCCTGAGGGCGGCGTTCGAGAGGGACCGCCGGCCGCTTTTCGCGTAAAATCGCAACATTCCGAGCAATCCTGAAAGAACCCAGCATGGCAATCAAGAGCGATAGATGGATCCGCCGCATGGCCGAAGAAACCGGCATGATCGAGCCTTTTTCTCCCAACCAGGTCCGCGAGGAAGAGGGTCGCCGCATCATCTCCTGGGGCACCTCGTCCTACGGCTACGACATCCGCTGCGCCGACGAATTCAAGATTTTCACGAACATCAACAGCACCATCGTCGACCCGAAGAATTTCGATTCGAATTCCTTCGTCGACGTCAAGAGCGATGTCTGCATCATCCCGCCGAATTCGTTCGCGCTGGCGCGCACCATCGAATACTTCCGCATCCCGCGCAACGTGCTGACCGTCTGCCTCGGCAAGTCGACCTACGCGCGCTGCGGCATCATCGTCAACGTCACGCCCTTCGAGCCGGAATGGGAAGGCTATGTGACGCTGGAGTTCTCGAACACGACGCCGCTGCCGGCCAAGATCTACGCCGGCGAAGGCTGTGCCCAGGTGCTGTTCTTCGAATCCGACGAAGTCTGCGAAACCTCGTACAAGGACCGCGGCGGCAAATACCAGGGCCAGGTCGGCGTCACGCTGCCGAAAACCTGATACGGTTTTCGAAGGCGGCCTGTTGAATCTGTATCACTTTTAGCGGAGGCCGTCATGGCCGATTGCTGCAGCGGCGGCTGTTCGCCCGACAAGCCGCCCGTCGATCCCGTCTACCGGCGCATCCTCTGGATCGCGCTGGTCGTCAACGCGTCCATGTTCGTCGTCGAGCTGGCCGGCGGCTGGGCCTCGGGCTCGGTCTCGCTGCTGGCCGACGCGGTCGACTTCTTCGGCGACGCGGCCAACTACGGCGTGTCCCTGTTCGTGCTCGGCATGGCGCCGGTCTGGCGTTCGCGCACCGCCCTGGTCAAGGGCGCGACCATGGGCGGCTACGGCGTGTTCGTGATCGGCAGCGCGCTCTGGCACCTGGCGGCCGGCACTGTGCCGAACGCGTCCACCATGGGTACGATCGGCTTGGCGGCGCTGGCGGCCAATGTCCTGGTCGCGGCGCTGCTGTTCGCCTACCGCAACGGCGACTCGAACATGCGCTCCGTGTGGCTCTGCACGCGTAACGACGCGATCGGGAACGTCGCCGTGATGCTGGCGGCGCTGGGCGTCTACCAGGCCGGCAGCGGCTGGCCCGACCTGCTCGTTGCCGGCGTGATGGGCGTGCTGGGCTTGACGGCGGCGCGCAGCGTGATCGTGCAGGCGCGCGGCGAGATGAACGCGGCAAGCACCGTCGTGCCGGCACCGGTCGTCGAACTCAGGCGCCGCTGAAGATCCCGCAAGCGCATGCCGGCCTTGGCCTGCAAAGGAAAAGAGGAGCCCACGGCTCCTCTTTGCGCATCGGGACCGTAACAATCAGTCCAGCTTCACGCAATCGACGAAGTAATCGCGCTTGCCGTTCACCTCGCGCTTGACCAGCCCGTGCACGTCGGTCTCGAAACCCGGGAAGCGCTCGTTGAAGTCGCGCGCGAAGCGCAGGTAGTCGACGATGATCTTGTTGAAGCGCTCGCCCGGGATCAGCAGCGGAATGCCCGGCGGGTAAGGCGTCAGCAGGATCGCGGTGGTGCGGCCTTCGAGGTCTTCGATGGCCACGCGCTCGATGTCGCGGCGCGCCATCTTGGCAAACGCGTCCGACGGCTTCATCGCAGGGACCATGTCCGACAGGTACATCTCGGTCGTCAGGCGCGCCACGTCGTACTGCTTGTAGAAAGTGTGGATCTGCGTGCACAGGTCGCGCAGGCCGCTGCTTTCGTAGCGCGGGTTGGCGGCGGCGAACTTCGGCATCACGCGCCACATCGGCTGGTTGCGGTCGTAGTCGTCCTTGAACTGCTGCAGCGCCGTCACCAGGGTGTTCCAGCGGCCCTTGGTGATCCCGATGGTGAACATGATGAAGAACGAGTACAGGCCGCACTTCTCGATGATCACGCCGTGTTCGGCCAGGTACTTGGTCACGATCGAGGCCGGGATGCCGCTCTCGCCGAACTGGCCGTCGAGCGACAGGCCGGGCGTGACGACGGTCGCCTTGATCGGGTCGAGCATGTTGAAGCCCGGCGCCAGCTTGCCGAAGCCGTGCCAGTCGTCGTCGGCGCCGATCATCCAGTCTTCCTGGGTGCCGATGCCTTCCTCGCACAGGGTGTTCGGGCCCCAGACCTTGAACCACCAGTCGTTGCCGAATTCGGCGTCGACCTTCTTCATGGCGCGGCGGAAGTCGAGCGCTTCCAGGATCGATTCCTCGACCAGGGCGGTGCCGCCCGGCGCTTCCATCATGGCCGCGGCCACGTCGCAGGAGGCGATGATCGAGTACTGGGGCGAGGTCGAGGTGTGCATCAGGAAGGCTTCGTTGAAGGCGTCCTGGTCGAGCTTGACCGTTTCCGATTCGCGCACCAGCACCTGCGAGGCCTGCGACAGGCCGGCCAGCAGCTTGTGCGTCGACTGGGTCGAGAAGATCATCGACTGCCTGGCGCGCGGGCGGTCGCGGCCGATCGCGTGCATGTTCCTGTAGAAGTCGTGGAAGGTCGCGTGCGGCAGCCAGGCTTCGTCGAAGTGCAGGGTCTCGATCTTCCCGTCCAACATTTCGCGCAGGGTCTCGACGTTGTAGACCACGCCGTCGTAGGTCGACTGGGTGATGGTCAGGATGCGCGGCTTCTTGTCCTTCGCCTCGCGCGCGAAGGGATTGGCCTCGATCTTGCGGGCGATCGATTCTTCCGTAAACTCTTCGAGCGGGATCGGGCCGATGATGCCGAGGTTGTTCCGGGTCGGCATCAGGAACACGGGGATCGCGCCGCACATGATGATCGAGTGCAGGATCGACTTGTGGCAGTTGCGGTCGACCACGACGATGTCGCCCGGCGCGACGGTGCTGTGCCAGACCATCTTGTTCGAGGTCGAGGTGCCGTTGGTGACGAAATAGCAGTGGTCGGCGCCGTAGATGCGCGCGGCGTTGCGTTCGGACTTGGCGACCGGACCGGTGTGGTCGAGCAGCTGGCCGAGTTCCTCGACCGCGTTGCAGACGTCGGCGCGCAGCATGTTCTCGCCGAAGAACTGGTGGAACATCTGGCCGACCGGGCTCTTCAGGAAGGCGACGCCGCCCGAGTGGCCCGGGCAGTGCCAGGAATAGGAGCCGTCGTAGGCGTAGTTGACCAGCGCGCGGAAGAAGGGCGGCGCCAGCGAATCGAGATAGGCCTTGGCTTCGCGGATGATGTGGCGCGCGACGAATTCCGGCGTGTCCTCGAACATGTGGATGAAGCCGTGTAGCTCCTTCAGGATGTCGTTCGGGATGTGGCGGCTGGTGCGGGTCTCGCCGTAGATGTAGATCGGGATGTTCGAATTCTTGTGGCGGATCTCCTGCACGAAGGCGCGCAGGCGGGTCAGCGCGGTATCGGTCTCTTCGATCGAGCCGCCGCCGAATTCCTCATCGTCGATCGACAGCACGAAGGCCGAGGCGCGCGACTGCTGCTGCGCGAACTGCGACAGGTCGCCGTAGCTGGTCAGGCCGAGCACCTCCATGCCTTCCTTTTCCATGGCCGCGGCGAGCGCGCGGATGCCCAGGCCCGACGTGTTCTCGGAACGGAAGTCCTCGTCAATAATGATGATGGGGAAACGAAATTTCATTGACAGCTCCAATGCGAAGCGCCGTGGGAGCGGACCCGCCCGGGTTGGGCGGTCCGCCACGCACGGCACCGAAAAATAAGAAGCGGATTTTCGCAGAAAATCCGCTGCCCGGTGTGAGTTTTTTTACTAGCCGACCTAATGGCTTTGCAACTAGGGTAGCGGGATGCGGCCGTGTCTGGCGCACATCAGTGCCGGGCCGGCGCGCTCATGCGGCGGCGCCCTTGCGCAGGTAGGTTACGAAGGCGTAGTCGACGCCGTTGGCCTCGGAATGGTGCGTCTCGCGGGCGGCTTCGACCCAGGCCGCGGCGTCGATCGGTGGAAAGAAGGTGTCGCAGTCGAAGGTGTGGGCGATCTCGGTCACGATCATGCGGTCGGCGCGGTCGATCGCGGCGGCGAAGACCTGGGCGCCGCCGATGATGCTGGCCGGCCCGTCGCCGATGAGTGCGAGCGCCGCTTCCAGCGAAGCGACCGCCTCGACGCCCTCGTGGCGCCAGCCGGGATTGCGGGTAATGACGATGTTGCGCCGCCCCGGCAGCGGGCGGCCGATCGAATCGAAGGTCTTGCGGCCCATGATGATCGGCTGGCCCAGCGTGACGCGCTTGAAGTGGGCCAGGTCCTCGGGCAGGTGCCAGGGCAGGCGGTTGGCGATGCCGATACCGCGCTGCGCGTCGATCGCCACGACCAGGGTCAGGCGGCTCATCGGGCATCCCCTCGGAAGTTCCCGCCGTGGCGGTGGAAAGCGGGGGCGGGCGCGCGCATGTCGGTAGTCCTTGTCGATTGAGCATGTGGGGAGGGCAGATGGTGTCGCGAGTGGGACGGCGTGTCAAGTCCCTTGTGCGGCGCCACGGTGCTCACCAGCGCCCGAACAGCCCCTCGCCCTGCCAGCGCGGGCGCGTCGCCGGCGAATTCGCGGCGACGGCCTTTGCCGCGCAGGCCGTGCCGAGGCCGGCGAGCAGTCGCGGAAACGCGCGGCAGTAGCTCGACTGGATGCCGGCCAGGCGAGCCAGCTGGCGGTATTCGATGACCGAATCGGCCGGCACGGCCTCGACCACCCGGCGCACGCGCTCGCGCCAGTCGTCCGGCCAGGGAGATTCCAGCAGGCCGAGGTCGCGCACCGGGTCGCCGTTGTGGATGACGCCCCCTGTCAGCACCCGCGCCAGCATGCCGCGCCGGTCCCCGATGCGCCGGGCAAGGCGCGGCTGGACGGTATCGAGCAGCCCACAGGCCTCGCACTGGAACATCATGCGTAAGCGGACGGTCGCGCCGATCTGCAGGACCGTTCCGGAACCGAGACTGGCCGTATCGAAGTCGACGAGCAGGTTTTCACGCAAGGCATGCGGAGGAAGTGCCAGGTCGCTGTATGCGGGGCCGCCGGCAAGAAGCAGCTGGCGCGGCGAGCAGGCGTCGGCATGCAGGTCTCCCAGGATACCCGTACCGGCAAGGGTTTCGATGCGGTCGGCCGCTACCAGGGTCCGGTCCGGCAGGGGGCGCCAGGCGAGAGCGAGGACGCAGCCAGGCGTGGCGCGGTCGCGCGCCGGCCCGCCCGGCCGCCCGGACTTCACACCGCCACCGGCGCCTTGATCCCCGGATGCGACTGGTAATCCACGACCTCGATATCCTCGAAGCGATAGTCGAAGATCGATTCCGGTCGGCGCTTGATGACGAGCCTGGGCAGCGGAAAGGGTTCGCGCGCGAGCTGCAGATCGGCCTGCGCGAGGTGGTTCGCGTAGAGGTGGCAGTCGCCGCCGGTCCAGATGAAGTCGCCCACCTCCAGGCCCGCCTGCTGCGCCATCATGTGGGTCAGCAGCGCGTAGGAGGCGATATTGAAGGGCACGCCCAGGAAGATGTCGGCGCTGCGCTGGTACAGCTGGCAGGAGAGCTTGCCGTCGGCCACGTAGAACTGGAAGAAGGCGTGGCAGGGCGGCAGCTTCATTCGCGGGATGTCGGCCACGTTCCAGCTCGATACGATCATGCGGCGCGAGTCCGGCGTGTGCCTGATCTGTTCGAGCACCTGGCTGATCTGGTCGATGTGTTCGCCCGACGGGGTCGGCCAGCTGCGCCACTGGTAGCCGTAGATGGGGCCGAGGTCGCCGTCGGCGTCGGCCCATTCGTCCCAGATCGAGACGCCGTTATCCTTCAGGTAGGCGATGTTGGTCGAACCCTGCAGGAACCAGATGAGTTCGTGCACGATCGATTTCAGGTGCACCTTCTTGGTGGTCACCAGCGGAAAGCCGTCGGCCAGGTTGAAGCGCATCTGGTGGCCGAAGACGGACAGGGTGCCGGTGCCCGTGCGGTCGGTCTTGAGCGCGCCGTGCTCTCTCACATGGCGCATGAAGTCGAGGTATTGGCGCATTGCTGTCCTTGCGGCGAAACGGGCTATTTTAACCGATGCGCAAGGCGCTTGCGAAAATGGCCAGCGCCGCGCGCAGCCGCTCTTCGGGAATGGCGAGCAGGTTGTCGCCCACGTACAGCTCGAAGTAGCTGGTGTCCGGCAGCGGGCCGTGCGAGACGCGGTTGAAGAGCCAGATCCCGTGGCGCTCGGCCAGCTCCGCGCGGATCGCCAGCGCGCGCGCGCGGCCCACGTCCAGGTGCAGGTGCAGCATGTTGGCGCCCGGCTTGGCGGGATTGACGCGGATCTCGGGGTGCGCGCGCAGCAGTTCGACGAGCAGTTCGGTGCGGCTGAAATAGTCCGGCATCGCGGCCAGGCGGGCGTCGAACTGCATCGCCGCCGAGACCACGTAGGGCGAACGGTGGATGACGTTGCCGCCCTGGCGCCGGAACCACTCGGCGGCGCGCTCGACGAAGGCGCGGCTGCCCAGCAGCATGGCGCCACCGAGGCCGCCGATGCCCTTGTACAGCGAGACATAGACCGAATCGAAGCCGGCCGCGATCTCGCGCGCGCTGCGGCCGTAGCCGGCTTGCGCCTCCCACAGGCGCGCGCCGTCCATGTGCAGGTGGACGCCGCGCGCCTTGCAGTGCGCCTTGATGGCGTCGAGTTCGTGCCAGGGCGAGAGCTGGCCGCCGATCTCGCGCATCGGGATTTCAAGGCCGACGGCGCCGAGCCGGTCCGGAATGGCTTCCAGGTCCGCCACCGTCCAGGGGCGGGTGCGCTCGCCGGCCTGCAGCGCATCGAAGTGGTCCAGAAGCTGGTAGTTGGAGCGCTCGTGGACGAAGATATGCGAGGTCGGGTGCAGGGCGGCCGGGGCCTTGCCGCGCTCCTCGCAGGCCAGGCGCAGGGCGGTCGCCTGCGCCATGGTGCCGCTGATGCAGAAGACGGCGGCCGGGAAGCCGAGCAGGGCGGCGATCTTTTCCTCGAAGGCTTCGACCAGGTCGCCGCTGCCGTAGATGTCGTGCTCGACCCTGTGCCGGTCGCACCAGGCGGCCATGCACGCGTACATCTCGGCGGGAGTCCGGGCGCGGTGGCCGGGAAAGACGGTGTCGCAGCGGCGGATCAGTTCAGCGTCGGTCAAGGTGGGCTCCTGGGGTGGCAGGCAACTTTACACCGTCGACGAAGGCGTGGGAAGCGGTGGCGAAGCGCCTGGGCGGGCACGCGTGCCCACCCAGGCAGCCGGCCCGCCTGAACCGCGCGTCAACCGTGCGTCAACCGTGCGTCAGCGCAGCGTGCCGCACCGGTGCCGGCAGCGCGGCGGTACTGTCGTCGAGCCTGAACAAACGCACCGCGCGCGCCAGTTCGTCGGCCTGGTCGTGCAGCGCCTGGGCGGCCGCGCTCGCTTCTTCGACCAGCGCCGCATTGTGCTGGGTCGTGTCGTCCATCTCGCCGATGGCGCGGTTGACCTGCTCGATGCCGCTGCTCTGTTCGGCGCTGGCGGCCGTGATGTCGGCCATGATGCTGGTCACGCGGCCGACGCTGGCGAGCACTTCGTTCATGGTGGCGCCGGCTTTCGAGACCAGCTCGCGGCCCGCGTCGACTTCGCTGGAGGAGGCGGCGATCAGGGTCTTGATTTCCTTGGCCGCGGCGGCGCTGCGCTGGGCCAGGTTGCGCACCTCGTTGGCGACGACGGCGAAGCCGCGTCCCTGTTCGCCGGCGCGTGCCGCTTCCACGGCGGCGTTCAGCGCCAGGATGTTGGTCTGGAAGGCGATCCCGTCGATGACGCCGGTAATGTCGGCGATCTTGCGCGAAGACTGGTTGATCGACTCCATCGTGTCGACCACCTGCGCCACCATGCTGCCGCCCTTCTGGGCGATGGTCGAGGCGGAGACGGCCAGCGTGTTGGCCTGGCGCGCGTGCTCGGCGTTCTGGCGCACGGTCTCTGTCAGCTCGCCCATCGACGAGGAAGTCGTGGCCAGGCTGCTGGCCTGCTGTTCGGTACGGGTGCACAGGTCCAGGTTGCCGGTCGAGATTTCGTTCGAGGCATTGGCGATCTGCTCGGCGCCGATGCGCACCTTGCCCACCACCGCCGAGAGCTTGCTGCTGATGCCGTTCATGGCCTCCGTCAGCAGGCCGATCTCGTCGGCGTGGCGGCGTTCGATCGTCACGGTCAGGTCGCCTTCGGCGATGCGCAAGGCGGCGTCGCGGGCGGCGGCCAGGGGGCGGGTCACCGTGGCGCGCACGAACGCATAGAGGACGGCGGCGAAGACCGTAAGGGCGACCAGGCCGAAGACGATGAACCTGTTGCGCTGGCGCGAAGCTTCCTGCGTGATTTCTTCGCGGTAGGTGCCGCCGGCGATCACCCAGTTCCAGTCCTTGAAGTGGGCATAGGCGACGACCTTTTCACGCGCGCCGCTGTCGCCCGGATTCTGCCAGTCGTAGGTAATCATGCCGGTCTTCTTCTCGAGGATCTCTTTCACGAATGCATGGCCGTCCGCACTGCGGCTGTCGAGGAGGTTGTCGCCTTCGCGTTTCGGGTGCACCAGCAGCTCGCCGTAGTTCTTGCCGGCGGCGGCGTTGAGCACGTAGAAGTAGCCGGTGTCGCCGACCTTGATCGACAGGATGCGCTCCTTGAGGGCGGCGACGTCGCCGCTGATGTCGACGCCGACATACATCGCGCCGATGATCTTGCCGCCGGCATCGCGCACCGGTGTGTACTGGGTGATGAAGTGCTTGCCGAACAGCTTGGCGAGACCGACATAGACCTTGCCGTCCTTCAGGGCGGCGTAGGCCGGGCTGGCGCGGTCGAGCTGGGTACCGACGGCGCGCTCGCCGTTTTCCTTCTTGACCGAGGTGCTGACGCGCACGAAGTCGTCGCCGTCGGCCACGAAAATGGTGGCATTCCCGCCGGTCGAGGCGCTGAAGCGGTCGGGCGCGCTGAAATCGAGATTGAGGGCGGTGCCCTCGTGCTTCAGGGACGGCACCTTCCTGCCGCCGACATCGACCATGGCGGCAGGATCGCTTTCGAAGGTGCCGCCGAAACCGGACGCGAAGATCTTGCCGAAGCTGACCGCTTCGCTCGAGACCGTGCGGTTGAACAGTTCCACGGTGCTGACGACGCCCTTGAGCTCGTTCTGCATGTTGTGGGTGGCGCGCTCCTCGAGCATCGAGGCGGTTGTAAATGTCATCATCAGTACCAGGGTGGCGATGATGGCGCCGACGAGAGCGAAGCTGAAGGCGCTGACTTTGGTACCGACGTTCCAGTTTGCAGGGTGGTATTGATTAGTCATTTCGGAGAGGGGCAATGGTTGATATTGCCGATCATACCGATTGCTTGCTCTCAGTCAATTATAAATATCGGAAAATCCGGTAATCTTTTGCTGCAAAACAACACCATGTTCGATAATTAATGCTCCACATGAACGTGGTGGAATTGCAGCGCCGCCAGGTTGGCATAGATGCCGCCGAGCGCCACCAGCGAGGCGTGGGTGCCGGTTTCGACCACCCGGCCGTCTTCCATGACGACGATGCGGTCGGCCCGCTGCACGGTGGCCAGGCGGTGCGCGATGATGACGGTGGTGCGGCCGACCATGGCCGCTTCCAGCGCGCCCTGCACCAGGCGCTCGGATTCGGCGTCGAGCGCACTGGTGGCTTCGTCGAGCAGCAGCAGCGGCGGGTTCTTCAGCAGCGCGCGCGCGATCGCGATGCGCTGGCGCTGGCCGCCCGACAGGCGCACCCCGCGCTCGCCCAGGAAGGAGCGGTAGCCCTGGGGCAGGCGCTCGATGAATTCGTGGGCCGCGGCCAGCCTGGCCGCGGCGATCACCTCCTCGTCGCCGGCATCGGGACGGCCGTAGCGGATGTTTTCCATGGCGTCGGCCGAGAAGATGACGGTGTCTTGCGGGACGATGCCGATCGCACCGCGCAGCGCATGCAGGTCGAGGTCGCGGATGTCGACGCCGTCGAGGGTGATGGCGCCGGACTGCGGATCGTAGTAGCGCAGCAGCAGCTGGAACAGCGTGGTCTTGCCGGCGCCCGAAGGGCCTACCACGGCCACGGTCTCGCCGGGGCGGATCGACAGCGTCAGGTGCGACAGGGCCGCCGTCTCCGGGCGCGACGGATAGGCGAAGGTCAGGTCGTGCAGGGCCAGCGCCGCGCCGTTCGAGGAGCGGGCCGGGAGCGGACGCGGATGCGCTGGGTTGCGGATGTCGGAGCGGGCGGCCAGCAATTCGAGCAGGCGCTCGGTGGCGCCCGCGGCGCGCTGGGCTTCGCCCATCACTTCGGCCAGGGCGCCGATCGAGCCGGACACGATCGCGGCGTACAGGATGAACTGGCCGAGGTCGCCCCCGGTCATGGTCCCTTCCAGTACCGCGTGCGCGCCCAGCCACAGCACGAAGACGATGGTGCCGAATACCAGCACGATGGCCAGCATGGTGAGCAGGGAACGGGCGCGGATGCGCTGCATGGCCGCTTGAAAAGCGCCTTCGACGCTGGCGCCGAAGCGCTCGGCCTCGATCTTCTCGTGGGTATAGGCCTGCACGGTCGGCATGGCGTTCAGGATCTCGCCGGCCAGGGCCGAGGCGTCGGCGATGCGGTCCTGCGAGTCGCGCGAGAGCTTGCGCACGCGGCGGCCGAACAGCACGATCGGCACGATGACCAGCACCAGCAAGGCGAGGATGATCGCGGTCAGCTTGGCGCTGGTCACGAACAGCATCGCCAGGCCGCCCACGAAGAGCAGGGTATTTCTCAGCGCGAGCGAGATGCTGGTGCCGACCACGGTCTGGATCAGGGTGGTGTCGGTGGTCAGGCGCGAGAGCACCTCGCCGGTCTGGGTGCTTTCGAAGAATTCGGGACTCTGGTGCACGACGTGGCGGTAGACGGCGCTGCGGATGTCGGCCGTGACGCGCTCGCCCAGCCAGGACACCATGTAGAAACGCGCCGCCGTGGCCACGCCCAGCACGGCGGCCACGCCGAACAGCGCCAGGAAGGTGGCGTCGACATGGCGGATGCTGTGCTCGCCCGCTTGCGCGCCGAAGCCGAGATCGATCATCTGCTTGAAGGCGGCCGGGATGGCAAGCGTGGCGCCGGCCGCGAACAGCAGGGCGATGCCGGCCAGGATGAACTGGCGGCGGTAAGGGAGCAGGAAGGGCAGCAGGCCCTTGAAGGCGGAGAGGCTGCCCTTGCGTGCTGCTGCGCTGCTGGAGGCGGAATCGGTACTGCCGGGAGAACGCTTGGTCATCGTGTCGCTTGTTGTTGTTCTGCTTGTTGTTCTGGTGGCCGGAGTCGCTGCTTCAAAGTTTCATCGCGCGTACATAGCCCGTCATCTCCAGGTAGCCGCGTCCTGCCGGCACGCCGTCGCGCGCGACGCTCACCGCGCCTTCCCAATACACGGCGCCGGTCGAGCGGCGCGAGTCGAGTTCCTGGTCCTGCAGCAGGGGCGAGATCTGCCAGCGCGTGGCCCCGGTCGTGATCGTCGTGGCGACCGGGTATTCGGCATTGGTGCGCGGCGACTTCCAGCGCGCCTGCGGAGAAAATCCCACCTGTCCGGGCGCGTAGCGGGTGATCTTTCCATCGGGCCCGCGCACGGTGGCGTGCGCCCATAGTTTACCACCGTCCCTGGCGCGGATCTGGAAAGCCATCAGCGCCGAGCCGTCGTCGAGATTCGCGCCGATCCAGTCCCAGCCGCTGGCCTCGGGCTGCAGCGCCTCGCTCGACCATTCGTGATCGAACCAGGCGCTGCCCGTGACCGGCTCGACGGCGCCCGCGCGGCCGGCCACGCCGGTCACCGCCAGGTGCGGCAGGCTGTAGTAATAGCTGGCATGCCTGGCCGCGGCACCCTTGCGCGAATAGCCGCCTTCGCCTTGCGGCAGGACCGGCTGGGTCGGCGCGAGCGTCAGTTCGAGCGTCAGTTCGGACGACTTGAGCGCGACGCGGTAGCTGCCGTCGGGCGCGCGCACCATGCGCCAGTCGTCGAGTTTCAGGTCGAGGTCGCCCGCCTTGGCCCAGGCCAGCCCGAAGCCCGCGCGGCTGCTGCGCTGGTCGTGCACCAGGCGCCCGTGGCCGGGGTCGGACAGGGCCGCATGGCCGATCACCAGCTGGTGAGGGGCGAACGCGCTCGGATTGGCGGGATCGTGTTCGGTGCGGCTGCGGAAAAAGGTCACCTGGAACCCGAGCGGCTTGCCGGCGGCGGTCTTGAGCCAGCCCGTCACGTACCACCATTCGGTGCGAAAATCGGGATGGGCGCCGTAGTCGCGCGGGAAGACGAGGGGCCGGCCGGGCGTGACGGGCGCGAAAGCCGGCGGCGCGGCCTGCGCCAGGCCGGCGACGAACAAGAGCAGCAGTAGCAGCAAGCGCATTACCAGTCCTCTCTGACGGCGCGCACCGGGCCGCCGGACAATGCATACCGGCCCGATACCAGCGCGGTGCCCACCGAGGCGGCCACCAGCACCGCGGCGACCGTTCCCAGCAAGCCCCAGGGCAGGTGCAGGCCCATGGTCCAGTGGAAGGATTGCGGGTTGACTACGAAGACGAGGATCAGGCTGATCAACAGGCCCAGGCCGAAGCCGCAGGCCACGCCCAGCGTGGTGAGCAGGCCGCCCTCGACGGCGAGGATGCCGAGCACCTGGCGCCGCGTGACGCCCACGTGGCGCAGCATGCCGAACTCGCGCGCCCGCGCCAGCGTCTGGGCCGAAAAGGTGGCGGCCACGCCCGACAGGCCGATGACGATGGCGATCGCCTCCAGCAGGTAGGTGACGGCGAAGCTGCGGTCGAAAATCTGCAGGCTCATGGCGCGGATCTCGCCAGGACGCGCCAGCTGCAGCGCGGAACCGAAGGGCAGCGCGCGCAGCGCCCGCTCGATCCCGTCGGCGTTTGCCGCGCCGCCGGCGTAGATGGCGGCGTCGGTGACCTCGGGCACGCCCGTCAGGGCGCGGTAGTCGGCCAGGCGCACGACGATCGAACCGGACTGGTTGGCATAGTCGCGCCAGACGCCGGCAACGAAGAAGGGCGACGGCTTGCCGCCCAGCGGCAGGGCCAGCGTCTGGCCGACCCGGGCGCCGTACAAGTCGACCATCGCTTCCGAGACCCAGGCCGGGCGCGCGCCGGCCGGCACCGGGGCCGCGTCCCCGACCAGGAGCAGCAGCCGGCCGGGATTGGCGGCGTCGATGTCGCGCGCGATCAGGATCACGTCCGGACGGTCGGCGGCCAGCGACAGCGGGCGGGTGCGCAGGAACTGCACCTGGCCGCCGCCGGCTGCGCGCACGATGGCCTCCTGTTCCGGTTTGCCGAAAAAGCCCGAGCTGCCGCCGGCGGCGCTGCGCACGTACAGGTCGGCCGGCAGGATGTGCCGCATCCAGTCGTCGACCGAGATCCGGAAGCTGGCCACCATGATCCCCATCGCCACCATCAGGCTGAAGCTGGCGAGGATGCCGCCCAGCGCGATCGAGGCCTGGCCCGGCGCATTGGCCAGGCGCGCGAGCGTCAGCGCCAGCACCGGCGGCGGCCGCGGCGCGGGCTCCAGCAGGCGCGCGAGCAGGTGGAAGCTGCCCGACGCCAGGCGCGGCATCAGGCCGATGCCGCCGATGAGCAGGAGGGCGATGGCGGCGTAGCCGAACAGCGGCAGCTCGAATACCGGCGGCGCGAAGGCGAACAGGGCGGCAAGGACCAAGCAGGCCAGCGAGGGCCAGAGGCGCGACAGGTGCGACAGCGCCGCTTCGTCGTTGCCGGCCTTCAGGGCGACGGCCGGCCGCGCGCGCGCCGCCTCCAGCGCCGGCCCCAGGCAGCCCAGCAGGGCCACGCCCAGGCCGAGCGCGAAAAAGACCAGGGCCGCCACCGGCGTGAACACGACCTGCGGCTTGATGCCGGGGAAGTAGCCGGCGCCGAGGTCGCCACCGAACAGGCGCAGGGCGGCGGCGGCCAGCGCGTAGCCGCCCGCCACGCCCAGCAGCGCGCCGACGACGCCCAGGCTGGCGCCTTCGACCAGCACCTGGCGCAGCAGTTGGCCGCGCTCGACGCCGAGCACGCGCAGGAGCGCGAACTGGCTGCGCCGGCGCATCACCGACAAGGCCTGGGTCGAGAACACGAGGAAAGCGCCGGTAAACAGGGCGACCAGGGCCAGCACCGTGAGGTTCACGCGGTAGGCGCGGCTGAGATTGTTGTTGCGGCTTTCCTGGTCGCTGTCGTTCGGCTGCTGGACCCGGAAGCGCCCGGGAAAATCGCGTTCGAGCCTGGCGCCGAGGCGCGCCTCGAACTGGGCGCGGTTCACGCCGTCGCGCAGTTTGAGGTCGACCCGCGATAGCTTGCCGAGCTGGCCGAAGCGCCACTGCAGGGCGCCCACATCCATCACGCCGAAGCGCTGGCCGGGCCGCGCGCGCTGCACCGGACCGGCCACGCGCAGCGCGATGTCGCTGGTGCCGGCGCGCACCGTGAGCGGGCCGCCCCGCAGGTCCAGCCAGCTGCGGGCGGCGGGCGAGAGAAAGACGGTATCGTCGGCCAGCACGTCGGTGGCGCGGCCTTCGGCGGGCACGCCCATCAGGTCGGGCGCGATCAGGCCGGCGCGCAGCGGATCGATGCCGATCAGGCGCAGCGAGCCTTTCGCGCCCGGCACCGCGGCCTGGATCTCGAGCACGGGCGAGGCCAGCGCCACGCCCTCGTGCTGCGCCAGCACCGGATAGATGGCTTCGTCGAAGAGCGGCTCGCGCCCGGCGACCTGGACGTCGGCCTGGCCCGACAGGCTCTTGATGGCGCTCGAGAATTCGTTGAAGGCGGCCGCGTTGATCAGGTGGATGGCGAAGCCCATGGCGACGCCGACCGCGATCGCCGCCACCGCCAGCACGGCGCGCAGCGGATGGGCGCGCCATTCGCCGACCAGCAGCCAGCGCGCCAGGACGTTCAGGCCGGACATCGCACCGCCAACGCCTGCGCCGGGCTGCGCGCTGTCGGGCGCGTGCCTGGTCTTCATCGATGCGCTCCCCGCATCACAAGATTTTGCCGGGGTTCATGATGCCGAGCGGGTCGAGGGCGCCCTTGATGGCGCGCATCATGTTCAGTTCGACGGGGTCCTTGTAGCGTTTGAGCTCCTCGCGCTTGAGCGCGCCGATGCCGTGTTCGGCCGAGATCGAGCCGCCGAAGGCGGCCACGCTGTCGTGCACGATGCGGTTGATCGCATCCTGGTTGGCCAGGAATGCGTCGTGCGAGACCCCGGCCATGGGCGCCACGTTGTAGTGCAGGTTGCCGTCGCCCAGGTGGCCGAAGCAGACCACCTGGCAGCCGGGGAAGGCGCTGGCCAGCCGGGCATCGGTGGCGGCGATGAAGGCGCCGATCTGCGAAATGGGCAGCGAGACGTCGTGCTTGATGTTCTTGCCGGCGCTGGCCTGGGCCAGCGGGATGTGCTCGCGCAGCTGCCACAGGGCGCTCGACTGGCCCAGCGAGGTCGCCACCACGGCGTCGTCGGCCAGGCCACCCTCGAGCGCCGCTTCGATCGCGCCTTCGAGCAGGCTCACCGCATGCGCTTCCGATTCGCTGCTCGACACTTCCAGCAGCGCATACTGCGCATGGCTGCGCGCGAAGGGGCAGGGCAGGTGCGGGAAATGCTCGGCCACCAGGCGCAGGCAGAAGTCGGACATCAGTTCGTAGGCCGTCAGGCTCGAGGCGCACCGGTCCTGCA
This sequence comes from Massilia jejuensis, assembly GCF_042656795.1. Lineage (NCBI taxonomy): Bacteria > Pseudomonadati > Pseudomonadota > Betaproteobacteria > Burkholderiales > Oxalobacteraceae > Massilia > Massilia jejuensis. The sequence continues at coordinate 191,658 of NZ_JBHSMS010000013.1, forward strand.
TGAGCGAGAGCAGCGAGAGCGCGCGTTCCGGCGAATCCATGGCCACGAGCGCCGTGGTCGAGGCCTTCGGCTGCGGGTAGAGTTTGAGCACGGCGGCCGTGATCACGCCGAGCGTGCCCTCGGCGCCGACGAACAGGTCGCGCAGGGCGTAGCCGGTGTTGTCCTTGCGCAGGCCACGCAAACCGTCCCACACGTCGCCGCCGGGTGTGACCACTTGCAGGCCCAGGCACAGGTCGCGCGTGTTCCCGTAGCGCAGGACGGCGGTGCCGCCGGCATTCGTCGACAGGTTGCCGCCGATGGTGCAGCTGCCTTCGGCCGCCAGCGAGAGCGGGAACAGCAGGCCGGCGCCGGCGGCCGCGTCCTGGATCTGCTGCAGGATGGCGCCGGCCTGGACGGTGATCGTGCGGTTGGTCGTGTCCAGTTCGAGGATGCGGTCCATGCGCCGCAGCGACAGCACCACGGCCGCGCCGCTGGCATCGGGCACGCTGCCCAGCACCAGCCCGGTGCGCCCGCCCTGGGGCACGATCGGCACCCGGCTGGCGGCGCAGGCGGCGACCAGTTGCGCCACTTCCCCGGTGCTGCCGGGCAGCAGCACGGCGCGGGCGCGGCCGGTGAAGCGGCCGCGCCAGTCGGTGAGGTAGGGCGCCATGTCGGCCTGCGCCGCCAGCACCCAGGGCGCGCCGACGATCTCGCGGCAGCGCCCGAGGAAATCCTCAGTCATGCGGCACTTTTACCTTGTCGAGCAATTCCTTTGCCATCCGCTGCGCGGCCTTCTTGTAGGGACGCAGGTAGAGCAGGGCGCAGGCGAAATACACGCAGACCAGCGCCACTTCACCCAGCGCCATCATGCGCGACAGTTCGCGCGTGTCGCTCCAGGCGCGCACCACGCCTTCGGCGAAGTACACCAGGATCACCATCGACGACCACTGCAGCGTGTACAGGTCGCGCTTGATCACGCCGCGCAGGGGCAGCATCAGCGGCAGGGCTTTCAGGGCCAGCAGCCAGGCACCCGCCTGCAGCGGGGCGACCCAGGCTTCCCAGGCCACGAGCCAGCCGATCAGCAGGATCAGGCTGGCGATCGCTCCGGCATGAAAGATTTTTTGGGTTTGCATCAGCGTGGTCCGTGCAAAGGGTATTGCAACTTTGCGGCGGCTTCGGCCAGGCGGCGTCCGAGCGCCACGGCCAGGCGCTTTTCGTCCTCGGTGACCTGCTTGTCGCCGTCGATGCCGGCCCAGTGGGTGGCGCCGTAGGGGCTGCCGCCGCTGGTCGTGGTCATCAGTTCGGGTTGGGTATAGGGCAGGCCCATGACGAGCATGCCGTGGTGCAGCAAGGGAATCATCATCGACAGCAGCGTCGCTTCCTGGCCGCCGTGCAGGCTGCCGGTGGAGGCGAACACGACCGCCGGTTTGCCGGACAGGGTGCCGGCCAGCCATTCGGCGGCTGTTCCGTCGAGGAAGTATTTCATTGCCGATGCCATGTTGCCGAAGCGCGTAGGCGAACCCATCGCCAGTCCCGCGCACTCGGCCAGGTCGGACAGTTCGACATAGGGCGCGCCGTCCTGGGGGATGGCGGGCGCCGTCGCTTCGGCCACCGTCGAGACCGCCGGTACCGTGCGCATGCGGGCCTCCATGCCAGGGACGCTTTCGACGCCCTGGGCGATCAGCTCGGCCAGCTTGCGGGTGGCGCCATGGCGCGAGTAGTACAACACGAGAATAGTCAGGGAGGTCGGGTTCATCGTTGGTATTATAGAATGCTTTGCTCGAGCCATTGCCACCTTGGGCGAATCTGAAACGAGATCATGCTTTCCAAAACAGTTCATGCGCTTTCGCGCTCCACGAACGAGATCTTCGGCGACGGCGTCGAGCGCGTGCGCGGCCTGAGCCTGCCTGAAGTGCGCGACCTGGTGCGCTTCGCGCGGCGTCGCCTGCGCGAGGAAATGCTGCCCCAGGTAGCAGGCAGCCTCACCTTTACCACGACGCTGGCACTGGTGCCGCTGCTGACGATCGTGCTAGCGATTTTTACCACGTTTCCGATTTTCGGTCAGCTCCGCACGGCCCTGGAGACGTATTTCGCGCAGGCCCTGATGCCCAAGGCGATCTCGAACACGATCATCGCCAACCTGACCCAGTTTGCCGACAAGGCCAAGGGTCTCTCGGCGCTGGGCGCGGTGGCGCTGCTGTTCACGACGACCGCGATGATGGGCATGATCGAGCGCGTATTCAACCAGATCTGGCGCGTGCGTCAGCCGCGCCCCCTGATGCAGCGCATGCTGACCTACTGGGCCCTGATCACGCTCGGCCCCTTGCTGTTCGGCCTGTCGATCTCGCTGACGGCGCAGCTGTTCACGGCCACCGGCGGCATGACCCGGGCGGTCCCGCTGCTGGGCACCGTCCTGTCGAGCATCGCCTCGATCGCGCTCACCACCGGCGCCTATACGCTGCTGTACGTGGCCGTGCCGAACCGCCACGTCGACTGGCGCGACGCCCTCTGGGGCGCGCTGGCCGCCGCGATCGCCTTCGAGCTGGCCAAGCGCCTGTTCGCCTTGTTCATCCGCCAGTTCCCGACCTACGCCATCATCTATGGTGCGCTGGCGGCGCTGCCGCTGTTCCTGCTGTGGATGTACCTGTCCTGGCTGATCACGCTGCTCGGCGCGGTGGTCGCGGCCGCGCTGCCGGTCGTGAAGTACGAGCGCTGGTGGCACGTGCCGGCGCCGGGCGGCGCGTTCGTCGACGCGATGGCGGTGCTCAAGGTCCTGCACGGCGGCGCGCACGCGACCGGTTCGGCGCTGGTGAGCGCGAGCGCGATCCGGCTCCACACCCGGATCGGCTACGACGAAATCAGCCTGCTGCTCGAGCAGATGGTGGCGGCCGGCTGGGTCGGGCGGGTGCAGGCCGAGCCACCCTCGCCGGCGCGCTGGCGCGGCGCGGCGCGCGCCGGATCGGACAGCTGGGTCCTGCTGGCCGATCCGGACAAGCTGCGCGTGGCCGACGTGTACCGCCTGTTCGTCTTCGGCGGCGCGCGCGCCGCACTGGCGCCGAATGCGCAGCAGGTGGCAGGATCGCACCTGTCGCTCGACGCCGCCGGCCTGGCGCGGCAGGTCGAGACGGCCGTGGCGCAGGGACTGGACCAGCCGCTCAGCGGCTATTTCATGGAACGCTAGCGCGATGCGACGGCCCGGCCGCCGGGCGGTCGCGTCAAGGTCCGGGCGTGGTCTCGAGCGAGAGCGCGAACGCGTCCAGCGCGTCGAGCACGGCGTCGGGCTGCTCGCTCATGAGCGCATGGCCGGCGTCGACCTGCACCACCTTGCCGTGTGCGATCGCGCCGGTCAGCGTCCGGGTCGAGCGCGCCGGCGTCATCATGTCCTTGCTGCCGAAAATGAAGAGCACCGGGCAGCGCACCGCTTGCGCGGCCGCCTCGCCGTTGGCGTAGGCGTTGCAGGCCGAGAAATCGTTGTAGAACAGCCGGTCGGGGTTGATGGCCGACATGCGCTGCATCAGGCGCCGCGCGCCGCCCATTACCGAAAAGCCCGGGCCCGGGCTCGCGGGCTTGGGGGCGATGGTCGAATGCGACCAGATGTTGACCATGTCGATCGCCGCGCCCTCGTCGTCGCGCGCGCTGGCAAGCAGGGCGTCCGACACCTTCATCGGATAGGTGGTGCCGAGCATGGCCAGCGCGCGCACCTTCTGCGGCGCGCGCCGTGCGGCTTCCAGTGCGACGAGCGACCCCATGCTGTGGCCCACCAGCAGCGCCTTGCGCACGCCGGCCGCGTCGAGCACGGCCAGCAGCCAGTCGGCCATCTGTTCGACCGTGCCCAGCGCGGGACCGCCGCTGCGGCCGTGGCCCGGCAGGTCGACCGCCAGCACGCCGTAGCCATGGTGCGCGAACCAGCGCGACTGCAAGCCCCACACCGAATGGTCGTTCTGGGCGCCGTGGATGAAGACGACGGCCGGCAGCGCCGCATCGAAGGGCTTGCCGCCGGTGTAGCAATAAGCTGGTTCGCCCTGGATGTCGAGGGTCAGGCCTGTACCCATTCTCATGCTCCCTTCTGCGACGCCTTGAGCGCGCGCGCCAAATCTTCGATCAGGTCGTCCGCGTCTTCCAGGCCGACCGAAAGGCGCATCGTGCCCGCGGTGATGCCGGACGCCGCGAGCTGCTCGGGCGGCACCCGGAAGTGGGTGGTCGACGCCGGGTGGATGACGAGCGACTTGGCGTCGCCGACATTGGCCAGGTGCGAGAACACTTTCAGGGCATCGACGAAACGCCGGCCGGCGGCGCGGTCGCCCTTCAGGTTGAAGGTCAGCACGGCGCCGCAGCCGCGCGGCAGCAGCGTTTTCGCCAGCGCGTGGTCCGGGTGGGTGTCGAGCTCGGGATAGGACACCGAGGCCACTGCCGGGTTCGACAGCAGGAAGTCGATCACGCGCCGCGTGTTGGCGACGTGGCGGTCCATGCGCAGGCCGAGCGTTTCGATCCCCTGCAGGATGGCGAAGGCATTGTGCGGACTCATCACGGCGCCGAAGTCGCGCAGGCCTTCGCGCCGCGCGCGCAGGGCGAAGGCGCCGACGGTCGACTCTTCGGCGAACACCATCCCGTGGAAGCCTTCGTACGGCTCGCACAGTTCTTCGAAGCGGCCGCTGCGCGCATGCGCCCGGTGCCAGTCGAAGGTGCCGCCGTCGACCAGCAGTCCGCCGATGGCCGTGCCGTGCCCGCACAGGAATTTGGTGGCCGAATGGAAGACCAGGTCGGCGCCCAGGTCGAAGGGACGCAGCAGGTAGGGCGTGGTGAAGGTGGCGTCCACCATCAGGGGCAGGTCGTGCTCGTGGGCCAGGGCGCCGATGCGCGGGATGTCGAGCACGTCCAGGCCCGGATTGCCCAGGGTTTCGCCGAACAGGACCTTGGTCCCGGGCCGGATCGCGGCGCGCCAGGCGTCGGGATCGCGCGGGTCGACGAAGGTGGTGTCGATGCCGAAGCGCTTCAGCGTGTAGGCCAGCAGGTTGTGCGAGCCGCCGTAGAGCGCGCGCGATGCGACGATGTGCGAGCCGGCGCCGGCGATCGTCGACAGGCCCAGGAACATCGCGGCCTGGCCGCTGGCCGTGGCGATGCCGGCCACGCCGCCCTCGAGCGCGGCGATGCGCTCTTCGAGCACCGCATTGGTCGGGTTCGAAATGCGCGAGTACACGTGGCCGCTGCGTTCCATGTTGAACAGTGAGGCGGCGTGGTCGGAATCGCGGAAAGCAAAGGAGGACGTGAAGTGGATGGGCGTGGCGCGCGCGCCGGTGGCCGGGTCGGGCGCCGCGCCCGCGTGCAATGCCAGGGTGTCGAAGCCCGGATAGTGTGGACCGCTCATGAGTGTCTCCGCTTTCGCTGGTCAGGGAATAATTATGGGCGGCATCGTAGCATTCTTTCATGGCCTTGCAAGCCGAGAACGGCTTTCCGCCCTGCGTAACTGGATTTTCTGCTAGGCTTAGGCTACATTCGTGTTATGTCTTAGACAAAGAAATAGATTAGTGAATATTCCAACAGAAGCCGGGGTGGCTAATATGAAAGTTTCAGAAATCCTGCAAGTGAAGGGTCATATCCTCTACACGGTGACTCCCGAAACACGGCTCGCCGACGCCGTCGAAACGATGTCGGAAAAAGACATCGGGTCCCTGGTGGTCATGGAATATGGCGATCTCGTCGGGATGCTGACTTTCCGCGAAGTGATCAAGGTGCTCCATGCCAACGGCGGCTCGCTCGGCGCCGGTACCGTGCGCAAGCACATGGACGACAGTCCGATCACCGTCACGCCCGACACCGAGGTCAACGAAGTGCGGCGCATGATGCTCGAAAAGCATGCCCGCTACCTGCCGGTGATGGATGCCAGGACGCTGCAAGGCGTGATTTCGTTCTACGACGTTGCGCGCGCGGTGCTCGAGGCGCAGAGTTTCGAGAACCGGATGCTCAAGGCCTACATCCGGGATTGGCCGGCCGAGCAGGCGACCGAGGACTGAGTCCGTTGGACGGGCAGGCGCGTCGCCGCCGCCCCCGGCCGCCCTTGCGTCACGCGGCCTGATCGCGCCGCCGCGCTCCCAGCCACTCCAGCAAGCCTTCCGGTGTCAAGGGCCGCGAGAACAGGTAGCCCTGCGCCAGCGGACAGCCCAGCGCGTGCAGGATTTGCGCCTGGCACTCGTCCTCGACCCCTTCGGCGATCACCGACAGGCCCAGGTTGCGCCCGAGCTGGATCACCATCTCGGCGATGCTGCTGCCGCGCGCCGAACCCGTGATTTCGGTGACGAAGGCGCGGTCGATCTTCAGGCGGTCGACCTGCAGGCGCTGCAGGTGCGACAGCGACGAGAATCCGGTGCCGAAATCGTCGATCGCGATCGACACGCCCGTGCGCTTGATCGAGGCCAGCATCTCGACCAGCTGCTGCGGCTCTTCCATCGCCATCGATTCCGTGATTTCCAGCTCGATGTATTCGGGCGGCGCGCCGGTATCGAGCAGCGCGCGGCGCAGCACGTCGATGAACTGCGGATGGCGCAACTGGGCTTGCGAGACGTTGACCGACATCGTGAAGTCGCCATGGCCGGCGCCGCGCAGGCGCACCAGTTCGGCGCAGGCTTCGCGCAGCACCCAGGCGCCGATCTCGACGATCAGGCCCGAATACTCGGCGATCGGAATGAAGCGGTCGGGTGGAGTCATGGTGCCGTCTTCCAGGCGCCAGCGCAGCAGCGCCTCGGCACCGAAGGGGCGGTGCGTGGCCAGGTCGACTTGCGGCTGGTAAGCGAGGAACAGCTCGCCGCGCTGGAAGCCGCCGCGCAGCGCGTGCATCAGGCGCACCCGTTCGCGGATCTCGACGCCCATGCTGCGCGAAAAATAGAAGTGGCCGCCGCGCTGCTGGGTTTTGGCGCGTTTCAGGGCGATGTCGGCGTCCTTCAGGGCGTCGGTGCCGCTGCCGTCGTGCTCGCTCAAGCGCACCAGGCCGAGCGTGGCCGAGACCTGTACGTCCTGGCCGTCGATCGAGAAGGCCGGCGCGAACAGCGCCTGGATCGCGGCCGGCGTATTGAGCTGGCTCATGCCGAGCACGGCGAAAATGTCGCCGCCGATGCGCGCCACCGTCAGGCGCGGGTCGAGCTGGCGCTGCAGGCGCTGGGCGACGGTGACGAGCAGCTGGTCGCCGAACTGGTGGCCGAGCGCGTCGTTGGTTTCGGCAAAATGGTCGAGGTCGACCAGGGCCAGCGTGACGTCCGCGGTCACCTGCACCAGGCTGTCGAGATCCTCGACCAGCTGGGTGCGGTTCGGGAGACCGGTGAGCTGGTCGAAGAAGGCGGCCCGGTTCAGGCGGCCGAGCAGTTCGACATTGTCCAGGCTGACGCCGACGACGCTGGCGAACACGTGCAGCAGGCGCTGGTTGCCCTCGCCGACCGGCTGCGCGAGCGGGATCGCGGCGGCGAAATCGCGGCCCGATTTGCCAGGAAAATAGAGCGCCAGGCAAGTCGGCCCGAAGGCGGCGCGGCGATCGGCCAGGGCGTCGCCGGCGGCGCCGGCCAGTTGCGCATCGTGCTGCGGTTCCAGCAATTGCCCTTCGAGGTGCAGCGCGCCGCCCGCGGCGCCGAGCACGCGCAGGCCGAGCGGGTCGCGCGCGCACAGCACGCCGCCGGCGTGCTGGCCGAGCAGGGCGCAGGCCTGGCGCAGTACCGAGCGCGCCACGTCGCGCGCGCCATGCAGGCGCATCAGTTCGGTGCCGGCATGGACGATGCGCTCCAGGCCGGCGCGCCCGATGCCGAGCGCGTGCAGCTGCTGGTAGGCGCGCACGGCGGCGGCGACCGTCGTGTAGAGCTTGGTACGGGTGAGTTCCGACTTGGTGCGGTAGTCGTTGATGTCGAGGTCGCGGATCGCTTCCATCTCGGGCGTGTAACCCGGCTGCCCGGTGCGCAGGATGATACGCACGTCGAGCATGCCGAGCGTTTCGCGGATGTAGCGCACCAGGTGCAGGCCGGCGTCGGGCTGTTCCATGACGACATCGAGCAGGATCACGGCGATGCCGGGCTCCCTCGCCAGCAGGGCGCGCGCCGCGTGCGCCGAATGGGCATGCAGGAATTCGAGCGGACGATCCTGGACTTCCAGCCCGGCCAGCGCGAAGGTGGTCGTGGAATGGACGTCGGCATCGTCGTCCACGATCAGGATGGGCCAGCCGGAGCGGCTTGCGCGCGCTTGCAGCGCTGCTTCACCCAGGAAGACCAGGTCGTCGTTCACGTCGGGCGCGAGGCCGGGCTGGACCGATCCGGGCGTAAGCGATGCGTGCATTATTGTTGCGTCTCCATGATCGGGCTCTGCATTTCATACCGACCGAGTATAGCGGACATTGCTGGACGCACAGATGGATTCTTGGTTTCAAAGGAAAGTCTATTGCTACTAGGAAACGAATGATCGTTCTTGAGAGGAATAGCCAGGCGCCGGCCGCGGATCGCGCGGGCTGGTAGAATGGCCTTTTCGCATTCTCGACGTCCACGCATATGTCTGGTAATTCCTTCGGCAAGCTATTCTCAGTTACCACCTTCGGCGAATCGCACGGTCCCGCGATCGGCTGCGTCATCGACGGCTGCCCGCCGGGCATGGCCCTGTCGGAAGCCGACATCCAGTTCGAGCTCGACCGGCGTAAGCCGGGCACCTCGCGCCACGTGACGCAGCGCCAGGAAAGCGACCGGGTGCAGATCCTGTCGGGCGTCTACGAAGGCGTCACGACCGGCACGCCGATCGCGCTGCTGATCCCGAACGAGGACCAGCGCAGCAAGGACTACGGCAACATCGCCGAGACCTTCCGCCCGGGCCACGCCGACTACACTTACTGGCACAAGTACGGCGTGCGCGATCCGCGCGGCGGCGGCCGCTCGTCGGCGCGCCTGACCGCGCCCGTAGTCGGCGCCGGCGCCGTGGCCAGGAAATGGCTGAAGGAGCGCTACGGCATCGGCTTCATGGGCTGCATGCGCCAGCTGGGCGAGATCGCCATTCCGTTCCAGGGCTGGGAGCACGTGGCGAACAACCCGTTCTTCGCGGCCACCGCCGACGCGGCGCTGCTGGCGCGGCTGGAAACCTACATGGATGAGCTGCGCCGCGCGGGCGACTCGATCGGCGCCCGCATCGACGTCGTCGCCACCGGCGTGCCGGTCGGTTTCGGCCAGCCGATCTACGACAAGCTCGACGCCGACATCGCCTACGCGATGATGGGGATTAACGCGGTCAAGGGCGTCGAGATCGGCGCCGGCTTCGGCGCGGTGACCCAGAAAGGCTCCGAGCATGGCGATGAGCTGACGCCCGGCGGCTTTGTCGGCAACCAGTCAGGCGGCGTGCTGGGCGGGATCTCGACGGGGCAGGACATCACGGTGTCGCTGGCGATCAAGCCGACGTCCTCGATCCGCGTGCCGCGCCGTTCGATCGACAAGGCGGGCCAGCCGGCGATGGTGGAGACCTTTGGCCGCCATGACCCTTGCGTGGGCATCCGCGCGACGCCGATCGCCGAAGCGATGCTGGCCCTGGTGCTGATCGATCACGCCCTGATGGGGCGGGCCCAGTGCGGCGACGTGCGCGTCGACACGCCGCGGATCTGATTCACGGTTTGGCGGCCGCCGCCGGCTCGGCCTGGGCGCGCCGCTCGAGCGCGCCGACGACCAGCGCGCGCACGTCGTTGAGCAGCGAGAATTCGGCCTGGCTGAGGTGCACCGACGGGAAGCTGTCGTCCCAGTCGCCGTAGATGAAGCCGACCGGCTGGCCGTTCATGCACATCGGGATGACGACGAAGCAGCGCGCCTGCGACAGCGTGCCGCACCACCAGCCGGGCAGCTTGGCGGCGAAGTTCGGATCGCGCGCGTTCTCGATGAAGATCACACGGTCGCTGGCGAGGGCCGCATGGAAGACGTCGGCCTCGTAGGCGTCGCCGAAGGCGAGGTTCGGCATCATGGCCCTGGCGCCTTCGCCAAAGCCCATGCGCGCCAGGTACTTGCCCTCGCGCCGGTTGCGCAGGAAGGCGAAAGCGCGCGTAAACGACAGTCCCTGGTAGACCGTTTCCAGCGCCATCGACATCATCTGCCCCGGATTGACGGCCACGCCGGCGTCGCGCATGTCGGCCACGCCGCTCATCAGGATCCGGTTGCCGGCCTCGCGCTGGCGCGCGCGCAGTGCCCACTGCCCCTCGGCCTGCGCCTGCTTCTCCTGCGGCCTGGCCAGCGGCGCGATCGTCAGGTCGGCCGCGGCGGTCGCCTTGGCGGTATCGATCGCCGCCATCATCAGGTCCGGCGCCACGCCCAGCATCGGCGCGAACGCCTGCGCCAGCGCGGCCACCTCGAGGGCGCCGGCTTCATCGTCGTTCCACAGCGAGTTCGCGCAGCGGGTCGACATCGTGCCGAGCGCGGCCAGCCAGTCGTCGTGCTCGAAGCCGTCCTGGCGTTCGCCCGGCTCCAGCGTGCGCATGCCCGCCACCAGGTTGCGCGGCAGGCCCCAATGCTCGGCGGTGGCGCGGCCCAGCGCCTCGAGCGATAGTCCCAGCACCTGCTGGGCGGCGGCGCCCTCGGCCCCGGCGCCGGCCTGGGCCTGCATCCGGCTCCAGCGCTCGGGCATGTAGAAGGTCACCATCATCCGGCCCAGCGAATGCAGGATCGAGCAGACCACGGCTTCCTCCGGGTCGCGCGCGGCGGCGCGCGCGGCCACCTGCTGCGCCACCATCCCGGCCAGCACCGCCTTCTCCATCTCGACGTGGGCATGCGCCGAATCGGGCGTGTTCTTCGACAGTTCCTCGATCAGTTTCAGGCCCAGCGCGAGATGGCCGATTGCCTCGGTGCCGAGCACCAGTACCGCCTTCGACACCGTGTTGATGCGCTGCCCGAAGGCCGAATACATGCCGCTGTTGGCCAGGCGCAGCACCTTCTGGGTCAGGACCGGGTCCGACAGGACCGTTTGCGTCATCGAGAATTCGTGCTCGTCCTCGCCGCGCATCGAGGCCAGGATGGCGTTGATGGCGCGCGTGAAGCCGGGCATGTCGCCCTGGCGGCGGATGCGTTCCCACAACAGTGAGAGCGTGGCGTCGGGCGTGGCCGCCGGGACGCGTTCGGTCGAGGAGGGGGTCATGATGTACTTGCCCGAAGATCTGGCGGCAGCAAGGCCGTGTAGTGGTTGTCGTGCAGGGCTGCCAGGGCCACGTGCGCCGGCATCGGTTTGCCGGTCAGGTAGCCCTGGACATAGCGGCAGTCGCGCGTCGAGAGCCAGCCCAGTTGCTCCTCGGTCTCGACGCCTTCGGCCACCACCACCAGGTCGAGGTGGCGCGCCATGTCCATCACGGCGCTGCAGATGGCCGTTTCCTTGGGCGCGCCCGGCAGGTCTTTCACGAAGGCGCGGTCGATCTTCAGCACCGAGATCGGGAAGCGCTTCAGGTAAGCCAGCGACGAGTAGCCCGTGCCGAAATCGTCGATCGCGATGCGCGCCCGGCGCTCGGCCATCCTGGTGAGGATGGCCTCGGCATGCTGCGGGTCGACCATCAGCGTGCCTTCGGTGATCTCCAGCACCAGCTTGTTGCCCGGCATGCCGGACAGCGCCAGCGCCTCGTCCAGCACGCCGAGGAATTTATCGTTGCGGAACTGGCGCGGGCTGATGTTCACCGAGATGTAGAGCTCGCGCCCGGCCGCCTGCTCGAACTGCAGCAGCTGCACGCAGGCCGCCTTCAGGGCCCAGGCGCCGAGCATGTTGATCAGGCCGTTCGTTTCCGCGATCGGGATGAAGCGCACCGGCGGCACCATGCCCAGGGTCGGGTGCTTCCAGCGCATCAGCGTCTCGAAGCCTTCGATCAGGCGCGTCCTGGCGTCGACGATCGGCTGGTAGTAGAGCAGGAATTCGCCTTCGCGCACGGCCGTGAACATGGCCGCCTCGAGCGAGATGTCGTGCTGCGGCAGGCCATGCTCGCGCACGCTGTAGACGATCGCGCGGCCCTTGCCGGTTTCCTTGGCGCGTATCAGGGCCGCGTCCGCCAGCGCCAGCAGGCCATGGTCGTCCTCGGCATGCTGCGGGTAGAGCGCGACGCCGACCGAGGCGCCGAGGTAGATCGTGTGGCCATCGCGCTCGAACGGCGCCTGCAGGGCGGCCAGCAGGCGCCCGGTGACGAGCTTGATCTGCGCTTCGCTGGCGGTGCCGGGCAGGATGACGACGAATTCGTCGCCGCCCACGCGCGCCAGCGTATCGCTGTCGCGCATCGTCTTGCGCAGGCGCGCGGCGGCCTGGCACAGCACGGCGTCGCCGACCGCGCGGCCGAGCGCGTCGTTGACCTTCTTGAAGCCGTCGATGCCGATCGCGGCCACGGCAAAGCCCTGGCCCGAGCGGCGCGCATTGGCGATCACCATGCGGATCCGGTCCGACAACAGCAGGCGGTTCGGCAATTCGGTCAGGGCGTCGTGGGTCGCCATGTGGCGCAGGCGCTCTTCGGTGGCCTGCTGCGCGCTCATGTCGCGGCCGACCACCAGCAGGGTGTCGCCGTCTTCGAGGACGGCGATGCGCAGCTCGAAGGGAAGCTCGTGCGCGGCGCAGCGCAGGCGCGCGCGCGCCAGCACCGGTTCGGCGGTGGCGATGGCTTCGGCGACGGCGGTGCGCAGGGCGGCGCCGTCGGCGTCCGGCACCAGGGAAAACAGGGAAGCGCCTTCGAGCGGCAGAGGCGACTCCAGCAGGCGTTGCGCACGGCGGCTGGCGGCGCGGATCGCGCCGCCCGGCGCGATCCGGAAGACGCAATCGCCGGCCGCTTCCATCAGACCCTCTGGACCAGGCGCGGGCGCGGGACGCGGCTGTTCGAACGGCACGGCGGCTGAAGTAGAGCGCATCGTTGAAATAGTTGCCTTATGTGCGGGTACCTGGACCAGGCGAAGCCATGGGAGTTTAACAAACCACGGGGCACTTTATCACTGAAAAATGCCAAGAGGCACTAAAAAAACTGGCTCGCCAGTCTTTCCGCACGGCCCTTTGCGCTAGCGCAGGGCCTTGTCCGACGGGGCGATTTGCGCTAGCGTATTAAAGGATCGCTAACATGCGCCGTCAACCCGGAGGGTCATTGTGGCGCAAAAGTTGCATTACCGAAAGCACGGACCGCCGTTCCGATGCTTTATTGCAACATTGCAGCCCTGCAAGTGTCCAGCCAGCGAGGAGCCGCCATGGACCAGTTCGATACACACGAGGTCTTCAACCAGGCGCCGCCTTTCGGCGACGTCAACCTGCTGCGCTGCGATCCGGCGCTGGGGGAAGCCGTGGCGCGCGAGGGTGCGGCCTGGGCCCTCGGGCGGCTCGACGCGCTCGGCGCCCGCCTGGGCCGCTTCGAGGTACTCGACCTGGCGCGCCTGGCGAACGGCAACGTCCCGCGCCTGGTCAGCTTCGACCGCGCCGGACGGCGCGTCGACGACATCGAATTCCACCCGGCCTGGCACGCGCTGATGGGGATGATGATCGGCGCCGGCGCCCACTGCGCGCCGTGGCTGGACCCGCGTCCCGGCGCCCAGGTCGCGCGCGCCGCTGCCTACCTGCTGTTCGGGCAGGTCGAAAACGGCGCCCAGTGTCCGGTGACGATGACCTATGCATCGGTGCCGGCCTTGCGCCGCGCGGGCCGGCTCGGCGAGCGCTGGCTGCCGAAGATCCTTTCGAACGAATACGATCCGCGCTCGCTGCCGGTTGAACGGAAACATGGCGCCCTGATCGGCATGGGCATGACGGAAAAGCAGGGCGGCACCGATGTGCGCGCCAACACGACGCGCGCCACCGAGATCCCGCCGTCGGAGGCACGCGAGCGTTTCGGCGAGGAGGGCGAGGGAGCCTGGCGCATCGTCGGCCACAAATGGTTCTTCTCGGCCCCGCAGTCCGACGCGCACCTGATCCTGGCCCAGGCCGACGCGGGAGGCAGTGCAGGACTGTCCTGCTTTTTCGTGCCGCGCTTCCTGCCCGACGGCAGCCGCAACGCCATCCGCGTGCAGCGTCTGAAGGACAAGCTCGGCAACCGCTCGAACGCCTCGTCCGAGGTCGAATTCGCCGGCGCGCTCGGCTGGCTGGTCGGCGCCGTCGGACGCGGAATTCCAACCATTCTCGAGATGGGCAGCCTCACCCGGCTCGACTGCGTGGTCGGCACCGCCGGCATCATGCGAGCCGCCCTGTGCCATGCGCTGCACCACGCGCGCGGCCGCTTCGCTTTCGGCAAGGCGCTTGCGCAGCAGCCGCTGATGCAGAACGTGCTGGCCGACCTGGCGCTCGAATCCGAGGCCGCGACCGCCTTCGCGTTACGCCTGGCGCGCTGCTTCGACCAGCCCGGCGATCCGCTAGAAGCGGCGCTCGCGCGCATCCTGACCCCGGCCGGCAAGTACTGGCTCTGCAAGCGCGGCCCCGCATTCGGCGCCGAGGCGATGGAAGTCATGGGCGGCAACGGCTATGTCGAGGACGGCCCGCTGGCGCGCCTGTACCGCGAATTTCCGGTCAACTCGATCTGGGAAGGTTCCGGCAACGTGATGTGCCTGGACCTGCTGCGCGCGCTGGGCAAGCATCCGGAAGCGGCGCGCGCGGCGCTGGACGCGGAACTGCGGCCGGCGGCGCACCTCGACGCGCGCTTTGCCGCCTACGTGCGTGCGCTCGAGGGCGACATCGCGCATGCCGTCGAAGCCGGCGCGCGCCGGCTGGCCGAGCGGGTGGTGATCGCGGTCCAGGGCGCGCTGCTGCTGCGCCATGCGCCGCCGTTCGTGGCCCAGGCCTTCGTCGCCTCGCGCATCGCGCAGGATGTGGGGGGCGCCTTCGGGCGGCTGCCGGCCGACACCGATTTCGAGGCGATCCTCGGGCGGGCCCTGGTCGTCTGAGCGCTCGTCCGGAACCAGGCAGGTTGCCGGCCCGTGCCGGCAGCGCGCAGCGCGGCACGCCGCCTTGCACCGCCGTATGAAATTTCTGCGCCGGGAGCGCGACAAAAGCGCGCGCGACTGGGATAATGGCGCGCTTACGCTTCGTTCACAGCACATCCGATACGTCCATCATGAAACAAGACCCGCGCTTTCCCAGCCTTTTCATCCTGAGCCACCCGCTGATCCAGCACAAGCTGTCGCACATGCGCGAGCACGACACCTCGACGCGCACCTTCCGCGAGCTGCTCAAGGAAATCACGCTGCTGATGGGCTATGAGATCACGCGCGACCTGCCGCTGACCACGCGTTCGATCCGGACCCCGCTGGTGACGATCGACGCGCCCGTCATCGCCGGCAAGAAGCTGGCCATCGTGCCCATCCTGCGGGCCGGCATCGGCATGAGCGACGGCCTGCTGGAACTGGTGCCGTCGGCGCGCGTCGGCCACATCGGCGTGTTCCGCGATCCGGTCAGCCACGAGCCGGTCGAATACCTGGTGCGCCTGCCCGACACCTCCGAGCGCACCTTCATCCTCTGCGATCCGATGGTGGCCACCGGCAACTCGGCGGTGCACGCGGTCGATGTGCTGAAAAAGCGCGGCGTGCCGGACGAGCACATCATCTTCCTGGCCCTGGTGGCCGCGCCGGAAGGCGTCCAGGTCTTCCACGACGCCCATCCGAAGGTCAAGCTGTATGTCGCCGCGCTCGACTCGCACCTGAACGAGCACGCCTACATCGTGCCCGGCCTGGGCGATGCGGGCGACCGCATCTTCGGCACCAAGTAAGCCATGGTCCGCTCCGTGGATGCGGACTTCTTTGTCCGCCTGACCGAGGCCAACGAGGGCTTCCGCAACGGCCTGCCGGCGACCCTGCGGCGGCTCGGCCAGGCCGGCGCCGACTTCGATCCCGCCGCGCCGGCGCCCCAGCGCGCGGCCGAGCTGCAGTCGCTGCTGCACACGCTCGCCGGCGCGGCCGTGACGTTCGGCTTTCGCGAGCTGGGGCAGGGTGCGCGCGCCCTAGAGCAGCGCCTGCGGGTGCTGACCGCGTTCGAGATCGTCGGGGAAAACGACTGGCAGGCCTGGCTGTCTCAACTGGACGAATTTGTCCGCAACGGGATGACCAGTCCGGCGCCCCCATACCATAGCGCCGCGTTTTCGCTGTTGCCGTAAGTTAAAAATCCAGCGGCGAGCCGTTTGATACAGCGCAAACTTGAAGCCAGTCGATACCCTATATTGTCCCTACTGCCGATAAAGAACGAAGGCTGCGTGAAGTTGATGTACAGCATTGTCATGCGGCCCGCTTTTTTATTTTACAAAAATCGCATGTAAGCGGTTTTATTCGGTATAATACGGGATCGTTGGGTTCGAGCTAGTAGTGCAGTCTGTCTGTCATTTCTTTCTTGCTTCTTCAAACGATCATAAACGGGCGTAAGCCCACTTAACTGAAATAGGAAATTGTAATGGCAACTGGCATCGTTAAATGGTTCAATGACTCGAAGGGCTTCGGCTTCATCACCCCTGATGAAGGCGGCGAAGATCTGTTCGCGCACTTCTCGGCTATCCAGAGCCAAGGCTTCAAGTCCCTGCAAGAGAACCAGCGCGTCTCGTTCGACGTGACCTCGGGTCCTAAGGGCAAACAAGCATCGAACATCCAGCCGATCTAATCGTCTGAGTTACCGATGAAAAATCCTCGGCTTTGCCGGGGATTTTTTTTCGTCCAACGTTCCGGAAATGTCGCTGCCGAACCGGCCTTGAAGGCGCATCGGCGCGCCGCCCAGGGGCCGTTCAGGGTGCCGGAGCCGGTTTGTTTGCTGGTCGCCAGTAATCAGCATGCGCGTATGCACGCCGTAAAAAGTCGACGAAGACACGGATGCGCAGCGGCAGATGGCGGCGCTGGGCAAACACCGCATGGATATCGTTGCCGGGCGCCGCGTAATCGTCGAGCACCGTCACCAGCTGGCCCGCTTCGATCTGCGCGCCGACTTCCCACATCGAACGCCAGGCCAGTCCTTTCCCGTCCAGCGCCCAGTCGTGCAAGACCTCACCGTCATTGCACACCAGATTGCCGGCCACCTTCAGCGTGACCGTCTTGTGATGGTTGCGAAAGGTCCAGCCGCGCTGGCTGCCTTCGCTGCTGATCGCCAGGCAGTTATGGCGTGCCAGGTCGTCCAGCGTGCGCGGCGTGCCGTGGCGCTTCAGGTAGGCCGGGCTGGCCACCACCACGCGCGCATTGTCGGCCAGCTTCACGCCGACCAGGTTCGAATCGGCCAGGCTGGCGATCCGGATCGCCACGTCGACGCCTTCGCCGACCACGTCGACGACCCGGTCGTTCAGGTTCAGGTTGACCGTCAGGTCGCGGTGTTCGGCCAGGAAGGAGGGCAGCAGGGGCGCGACGTGCTGGCGCCCGAAGCCGGCCGGCGCCGACACCAGCAGATGGCCCCGTGCATGCGCGCTGCGCTCGGACACGGCCGTTTCCGCCTCGTCCATGTCGGCCAGGATGCGCTGGCAATCCTCCAGGAAGGCCGCGCCTTCGTCGGTCAGGGCCAGCCGGCGTGTGGTGCGCTGCAGCAGCTTGACGCCGAGCCGGCTTTCCAGCGCATCGAGGCGGCGCCCGATCATGGCCGGCGCGATGCCCTCGGCGCGCGCGGCCGCCGACAAGCTACCGCGCGCGGCGACTTCGACGAAGGTGGCCATCTCCCTGAACTTGCCCATGCCGCTCCGATCTGTGACAAATACGCACGAATGAAGTGCGTAAATGTATCGTTTAAGTACTTTGTGTTGAATATACTTGATGATAAGACAAACGCCAAGCTGGCTTATACTTGACGTTCGCACGCACGATCATCTACTTCCAAGAAGGAGCACCACATGACCATCGCCACTCCACAAGGCCTGGAAATTTCGGGCGACATCAAGCCCGGTTTCGACGCCATCCTCACGCCCGAGGCACTCGAGCTGGTTGCGATGCTGACTCGCAAGTTCGAGCCGCGGCGCCAGGAATTGCTGGCCGCGCGCGTCGAACGCGCCAAGCGCCTGGACGCCGGCGAGCGCCCCGATTTCCTACCTGAAACGAAGCACATCCGCGACGGCGACTGGAAGATCGCGCCGATTCCGCCGGCGCTCGAATGCCGCCGCGTCGAGATCACCGGTCCCGTCGAGCGCAAGATGGTCATCAACGCCCTGAACTCGGGTGCCGACAGCTACATGACCGACTTCGAGGACTCCAATGCGCCGAGCTGGGACAACCAGATCACCGGCCAGATCAACATGCGCGACGCGGTGCGCCGCACGATCTCGCTCGAGCAGAACGGCAAGAGCTACAAACTGAACGACAAGGTTGCGACGCTGGTCGTGCGTCCGCGCGGCTGGCACCTGGACGAGAAGCACGTGCTGGTCGACGGCAAGCGCATTTCCGGCGGCATCTTCGATTTCGCCCTGTTCATGTTCCACAATGCCAAGGAACAAATCGCACGCGGCGCAGGTCCTTATTTCTATCTGCCGAAGATGGAATCGCACCTCGAGGCGCGCCTCTGGAATGACATCTTCATCGCGACGCAGGAAGCGCTGGGCCTGCCGCGCGGCACGGTCAAGGCGACCGTGCTGATCGAAACCATCCTCGCCGCCTTCGAGATGGACGAGATCCTGTACGAACTGCGCGAACACAGCGCCGGCCTGAATGCCGGCCGCTGGGATTACATCTTCTCCTGCATCAAGAAATTCAAGCTCGACAAGAACTTCTGCCTGGCCGACCGTCCGAAGGTGACGATGACCGCCCCCTTCATGCGGGCATACGCCCTGCTGCTGCTGAAGACCTGCCACAAGCGCAATGCGCCGGCGATCGGCGGCATGGCAGCCCTCATTCCGATCAAGAACGATCCGGAGAAGAACGACACCGCGATGGCCGGCGTGCGCACCGACAAGGCGCGCGATGCCACCGATGGCTACGACGGTGGCTGGGTCGCCCATCCGGGCCTGGTCGAACTGGCGATGACGGAATTTACCAAGGTGCTGGGCGACAAGCCGAACCAGATCGACAAGCAGCGTTCGGACGTCGAAGTGACTGCCGAGCAGCTGCTCGACTTCAAGCCGGAAGCGCCGATCACCGAGGCCGGTTTGCGTTACAACATCAACGTCGGCATCCATTACCTGGGCGCCTGGCTGGCGGGCAATGGCTGCGTGCCGATCCATAACCTGATGGAAGACGCGGCCACCGCCGAGATCAGCCGCTCGCAGGTCTGGCAATGGATCCGCTCGCCGAAAGGCGTGCTGGACGACGGCCGCAAGGTCACCGCCGAGATGGTGCGTGCCATGATTCCGGAAGAGCTGGCCAAGGCGAAAGCAGCCGCGCCGAACGGCGACAACCCGAGCTATGCGCGTGCCGCCGTCATCTTCGAGCAAATGTCGACCTCGGAAGAGTTCGCGGAGTTCCTGACGCTGCCGCTGTACGAAGAAATCTGATCGCGGTCTGAAGCAAACCCGACGGCGCCGTCCTCCAGGACGGCGCCGTTGTTTCGTCTAGAAGACGTTTTTCCATTCGCGCAGGGCGGCGAAGGCCTGCACCGGCGCGGCGCCCTCGGGCAGCTTGCCCGCGGCGATGAGCGAGGCGACGATTTCCGGCTCGCGATAGCGCAGGAAGGGATTCGTGCGCCGCTCCAGTCCGATGCTCGACGGCACGGTCGGCAGCCCGGCCGCGCGCTTGGCGCTCTCCTCGCGCATGCGCAGCGTCAATGCCTCGTTGCCCGGTTCGACGGCCTGCGCGAAGCGCAGGTTCGCCAGTGTGTATTCGTGCGCGCAGTACACGTGCGTATCCTCGGGTAGCGCGGCCAGCTTGGCGAGCGAGGCCGCCATCTGCGCCGGGCTGCCTTCGAACAAGCGTCCGCAGCCGCCGGCGAACAGCGTGTCGCCGCAGAACAGCCAGTGCAGCCCGGGCGTGGTGCGCACGTAGGCGATGTGGCCGAGCGTGTGGCCGGGCACGTCGATGACGGCGAACTCCAGGCCGAGTCCCGGCAGGGTAATCCGGTCGCCTTCGGCCAGCGGCCGCGTCACGGCGTCGATGCCGTCGTCGCGCGGGCCGAATACCGGCACCGGATAGTGCGCCAGCAGCGCCGGTACGCCGCCGATATGGTCAGCATGGTGATGGGTGAGTAGAATGGAGGTAAGAGCGAGGTCGTGTTCGCGCAGCGCCGCCAGGATGGGCGCGGCGTCGCCCGGATCGACGACCGCGGCCTGCCTGCCGTCGTGAATCAGCCAAAGGTAATTATCCTTGAACGCGGGCACGGCTAACACACTCAAATCATTACGCGCGGCGCTCTCGCCGCTGGAATCAGGTCTGGTTTGCATAAGAGGTAGTCATGGATAGCGCTGCATCCGAAAAATCCATTATAGCGCTCGACGAATGGCTGCTTTCGCCGGCGGGCGCCTACGTGCGTGCCTTCGAGCAAGCCTGCCTCGACGAGCTCACCGCCGATATCTTCGGGTATAACGCGGTGCAGATCGGCGTGCCGCAGATCGATGCGCTGGCCGCCAACCGCATGCCTAACAAGTGGCAGGCGGCAACACGCACTTCGACCTTCGACGAACTCGAGTTTGCCGCGAACGGCAAGCAGGTCGCCGTCGCCCTCGACTTCGCCGAGCTGCCCTTCGCCTCGCAGAGCCTGGACCTGGTCGTGCTGCCGCACGTGCTCGAGTTCGCGGCGGAGCCGCACCAGGTGCTGCGCGAGGTCGAGCGCGTGCTCATTCCCGAGGGCCAGGTCATCATCTGCGGCTTCAATCCGGCCAGCCTGTGGGGCGTGCGCCAGGGTATCGGCAAGGTCACGCGCAGCGGCTACCTGCCGGCGGCAGGCGAATTCATCTCTATGCCGCGCATGAAAGACTGGTTAAAATTATTGAATCTCGGCGTCACGCGCAGCCACTTCGGCTGTTACGCGCCGCCGTTTCGCACGGCCCAGTGGATCAACCGCTTCGACATGATGGAAGCGGCAGGGCAGAAATGGTGGCCCTACCTGGGCGCCGTCTACATCGTGCACGCGATCAAGCGTGTGAAGGGCATGCACTTGATCGGGCCGGCGTGGAACAAGAAGTCCAGCCGGGCGCCGCAAGCGGTCCCGGCAACCAACAGAGAATAAACAAGGAAAGACCAGGCGGCATGACGAAAGTGGAAATTTTTACCGATGGCGCCTGCAAGGGCAATCCCGGTGCGGGCGGTTGGGGCGCGCTGCTGGTTGCTGATGGTCACGAGAAGGAAATCTTCGGCGGCGAACCGAACACGACCAACAACCGCATGGAATTGAAGGCCGTGATCGAGGCGCTGGGCGTGCTGAACCGCCCCTGCGAAGTGGTGCTGCACACCGACAGCCAGTACGTGCAGAAGGGCATCTCCGAATGGATCCACGGCTGGAAGGCGCGCGGCTGGAAAACGGCGGCGAAGGAGCCCGTCAAAAACGACGATCTGTGGAAGGCGCTCGACCAGGCCCAGCAGCAGCACGCGGTCGAATGGCGCTGGGTGCGCGGCCATAACGGGCATCCCGGCAACGAGCGCGCGGACGTGCTGGCGAACCGCGGAGCGGCCACGGTGCGCCGTTAGGAAGAGCTCGCTTGCGTTATACTGCGGGCTTGCCTCAATTCATTACTAGCCTGCCATGCGCCAGATTGTCCTCGATACCGAAACCACCGGCCTGAACCCACGAACCGGCGACCGCGTCATCGAAATCGGCTGTGTCGAACTGGTCAACCGCACCCTGACCGGCAACAACTACCACCGCTACATCAACCCCGAGCGCGACTCGGACGAAGGCGCGCTCGCGGTCCACGGCTTGACCACCGAGTTCCTCAGCGACAAGCCGAAGTTTCACGAAATCGCCGAGGAACTGCGTGCCTACATCGATGGCGCCGAAGTCATCATCCACAACGCCCCGTTCGACCTGGGCTTCCTGAACCACGAGTTCGGCCGCCTCGGCCTGCCGAGCTTCGTCTCGCATTGCAGCGGCGTGATCGACACCCTGATCAACGCCAAGGAAATGCATCCGGGCAAACGCAACTCGCTGGACGCCCTGTGCGACCGCTACGGCGTCTCGAACGCGCACCGCAAGTTGCACGGCGCGCTGCTGGACGCGGAGCTGCTGGCCGACGTCTATCTGTCGATGACGCGCGGCCAGAATTCGCTGTCGATGGACCACGAGGTGGAAACCTCGGCCGATGGCGTCGCGTTCGAGGCGTTGCCGCTGGGCGAAATCATCGTCGTCGCCGCCAGCGCCGATGAGCTGAGCCTGCACGAAACCGTGCTGGCCGGGCTCGATAAAGGCGTCAAAGGTGACTGCGTATGGAGAAATTATTCGCCAAAAGTTTGACGGTAGAGAAAGTTTTCGGCATAATACGCCTCGTTGTCAGGGAGGTTAGCTCAGGGGTAGAGCACTGCATTCACACTGCAGGGGTCGCAAGTTCGAAACTTGCACTTCCCACCAGAATTCGTAGGAAATCAAAGGCTTGCAACGTCGCGTTGCAGGCCTTTTGGCTTTATACGGGAAAAGTACGGGAAATCGCCGTGGAGGTTGCTGCCGCACAGGCAACGAAAGGGTGATCGAAATCGTGGAGGTACTACGGCATTCGAGGGCTGACGTCGAGCACTCCAGGTGCCGGAAATCGGCTGCTTTACGGCTATCCCTCGCGGTTCGGCTTGCGTATTGTGCAGAGAGTCGACCACCATCTCTCAATCATGAACACCGGCCTCCCGCTTGAAGACATCCGTTCAGGATTTCACAGTTTCGTATCGTTAAAATTCACGCCACACCAACCGGCCTCCACGAAAGCCGGGGCGATTCGAGGGGCGATCCAGCTAGCTGGTGCAATCGACTGCGACCCTGCGCGAGGCCTTGTTGATACACGCATACAGCGCGCCGCCGTCTGTGAAAGGTGGCATACTCGGGCCGAGGGTGCGTAATGATGTCAACAACCCGGAGAATGTCATGCCACTTGATCTTTTCGATCCCGTCGCCGTCCAGCAGCTGACAGAGCACATCAAGGGCGAGTTCGGCACCACGCTGATGGGAGTCGATGGCCTGTGGCTTGCGCTTGTCGAGGATGCCGATCGTATCGAGCCGGCGGTGGCGGATTTGACGTCGCGCATGCACAAGGACAACACTCCGAGCGGCGTGCTGGTCCTCTCTCGGCCGCTCGCCGCGCGGACCTTTGGACCAGTGCCGCCACCATTGCTGGCTGCGGGTATCACTATGCATAGAAGCAAGTATCTAGACTTGCCGAAGAGCGCATACGCGTTACTGCACGAATATCTGCACATGATGGAATTGATGGACCGCAGCCTCGCCGACCTTGATCTGCTTGCGCGCGAAGAGCCCGTGGCCGGCTAGCGTACACGCGGACGGGTTGCAAGGCGGATCGATGTCCCAGCGGTGAAGGGAGCTGCCCAGATCCGGTGCAGGTCGTTGTGGCTGGTCGTTTTGACTGGTTAGTTCGCTAGCTCGAAACATCGATAGTGGCGCCGTAGGGGTTCGTCAGGCACTTTCAGGAGGATGCATCGTGTCCAACCAGGTTCTGGCGCTTCATCGTGTGTCTCCACGCTGTTACGACCTGACCGGTCTGCGGACCGGCAGTGTCCGTGACCAATTGCTTCGATCAACCCTGATCGTCAATTCCCTTTGCGCCGAAGGCGCGATCGGCGTCGGGTTTCCCCTGCTGGTTTTCGGGGCGGGGGCCGCTGGCATGAATGCGGCGATGCTGGCTGCCGCGCGCCACGTCGATGTCACCGTGGTGGAGCTGACCACCAACGTCTTTCCCAGCATCTCTGCCTCCTGGCTGCGCCGGATCGATCCAACGGAGTACGATTGGCCGCACGGACATTGGAGAGCGGCGCGCTTTCCGATGGTCGGCACCATTCCGTTACCGCAAACCGCGGCCATGTCCGGCGCTTCGCTGGCCGCGGCGTTCACTAAGCAATGGGATAATTTCCTCAAAACCCGCAACGGCCGCAACGGCTATGGCACGGTAACGTTGCTGTCGGGGCTGGATGCCCATGCCTTGGTCGAGTCCGATCTTCCCGCCAATCGCTTCCTCGAAGTCCACGGCCACTGGCTCCCAGGAGGCACGGCCATGCAATCCATGCAGTTCGGCGCCAGGCTGTCATGTATCGGTCATGGCAGGGAGCAGGTGAGTGAAATACCCCTGCTGGGCATGTAGCAGGGCTATGCCGGTCCAGAATTCTGGACGGACAGCGACGGTATGGATGCCCACCGGCCGCTCCCTTCGGGGGTCACCAAGATCGTCATCTCGGGTGCAGGCGATGGCGGCATGCAGGATTTGCAGCGCGCGGCCACCTCGCTGTTCGGGCGCGTTCTCTACGAGGAGCTCGAAAGGGCTGACAGGAGCAATCCCTCGCCAGAATCCGACATCCTGCCCACCGAAGGCATGTTAAGGACGTTGATGAGCGCCGAAGAAACGGCTCGCCGTGCATTTGGCTGGGCGCCGAATCGTCAGGGTGCGCCGCGAACATTGCAGAAATGGCACGACACCTTCAAGCACGCGATCGACACGATGGTGCGCGGATGGCCGCTCAACGTCGCCACGCATGTCGCGCAAGACCTGTTCCGGCCTGAACTGCTCGACCCAACTTCGCAACTGCGCATTACCTGGTTAATGCGTGACCCGACGCCAGGCTATGCTTATGCGTTAAACCGCTACCTGAGCATCTTGCTCTGCTCGCTCGCCGAGCGCCTCGTACCCGGCCGCATCGAGGTGTTCGCCTCAAGCACCCTGTTTTCGATTGCCCCGGTCGGCCACGTGTGCACCAGCGCCGCTACCTGTCTCGGTAAAAGGCATGTCGTGGAAATCGATCATGGCAATGGGAGGCAGTTGAGGCGCGACGCTGACCTCATCATCGTCCGCCACGGTGTCGAGCCACGACGGCCCTTGAAAAACGCACCTGTGCCGGTGCCGGAACAGATGACGCCGTTCGATCTGCCTCACTAACGATGGGCCTGAACCGCCAGGACGATCGTAGACACTCCCGAACCCATGTGTCGCAAGCCCTTTTTGCGTTGTACGGGCGCAGTGCGTGAGCCTGCCCTGTCGTGAGCAAGGCCGCTTGCGCCCTGCGGATCGGTCCGCATCAACCCTGCGGACTGGCGCTCATCTTCCGGCAATAGCCGGCAAGATTGTCCGGCAGGTCGGAGGGACACACGCCGCACTGGCGGTTGCCCGGCACAGCATAGTCGATGAACGTGGGGTAAGGCAGCTTCAGACCGGCCATGATCTCCCGGAATTCTTCCAGCGTCTTGCCTTTCCCCAGACGCGGGTTGCGCAGCTTTTCCTGCGCGATCGATGACACGAAGCGCTCCTTGTAGTCGTGGGCCGGATAGACCAGGGTCTCGTCCGGCAGCGCAAACAGCTTTTCGGTGACGCTCCGGTACAGGGTGTCGGTATCGCCGTTCTGGAAGTCGGTGCGGCCGCAGCCCTCGATGAGCAGGGCGTCGCCGGTGAACACGCGCTCGCCCAGCAGGTAGGAAAAATGCCCATCCGTGTGGCCGGGGGTGTGCAGGGGCTGCAGGCGAATCCCCCCCAGTTCGAATGGCTTGCCTTCCTCGATACCGACATCGGTGCACGCCAGCCGGTCGAACGCCGGCGCCGCGATCCTGCTGCCGGTCGCGCGCTTGAGTTCGAGCGCAGCAGTGACGTGGTCGGCATGGATATGGGTGTCGAGCGTATAGGCGAGGCGCAAGCCGAGGCTCCGGAGCTCGGCAAGGTCGCGCTCCATGCTCGAGATGACGGGATCGATCAGGATCGCCTGGCCGGTCTGTTCATCGCCCAGCAGGTAGGTATAGGTGCTGGACAGGGGCTCGAAGAGCTGGCGGAAAATCATGGCGTTGACTCCTTCGGGTGGGGGTGGGTTCAGGCGCCGTGCGGCGCGCCCAGGTTCCGGTTCGCGGGCACGGCGACGTCGATCAGACATCGCCGTCGCTCAACTGCACTTCGGCCGCGCCGATCCCGCAGCCGCCTGGCACCGCCGCCTGCGCGCCGTTCAGTTCACGCAGCTTGCCGGCGGACGTCACGTAACCGGCATGTGCATGGGTTTCCAGGACATAGGCCAGTCGCAGTCCCACGCGATCGAGGTGATGCGGGTCGCGCCCCCAATGAGGGTCCACGGGATCGACGATCACGGCCTGGTTCGACCGCTGCGCCGCCAGGATACAGGTGAAGGTCGACGACTGGGTATCGAGCAGCTGGATGGGATGCAGGTTCATGTGATTTCCTCGATGAATGACACTCGAACGCATTCAGGACAAAGCCTCGACGATCATCGCGACGGCGACGAGTGCGCAAACGGCGGCAAAACCCTGTTGCAGGCGCCGGCCGGCAAGCCGGGTGGCGAGCGTGCGTCCGCCCAGCATTCCGGCCAGCGCGCCTGCCGAAAACGGCAGGGCGATCGCCCAGTCCACGGCGCCACTGGCGGCGCTGGCGGCGACTCCCGCCACCGAAATCAGGGCAATGACCGCCAGCGAGGTCGCCACGGCCGATTGCATCGGCAAGTCCGTGTAGCGCCGCAGGGCCGGCACCATGACGAAGCCTCCGCCCACCCCCAATAGCCCGGACAGCAGGCCGGCAAGGGCGCCCGACAGGGCCATGGACGATGCACAGGGCCGGGTCCAGACGAATCGGCCGGCATCGGCGTCGCGCTTGCACAGGGCATGCGCCGAGCCGGCGTTGGCGCCGTCCGTGGATGCCTGCCTGAAGGTCTTGACGGCAACGTACAGCAGGACCAGCGCGAACAGCAGCGCCAGCCGGCGGCCGTCGATCTGCCGTGCCGCCCAGAGGCCTGCCGGCGACAGCAGCATGCCGCTCGCGGCGATCAGCACGACGGCGCGATAGCGCACGATCCCGGCGCGTAGGCCCAGCACGGCGCCCAGCACGGCCGCCATGCCGACGGCCATGAGCCCGATCGGCCCGGCCGCGTCGACCCCGACGCCGGTGCCGAAGAGCAGCAGCGGCACCGCCAGGATGCCGCCGCCGGCGCCGGTCAGTGCAAGGATCAGCCCGACCACGCCGCCCAAGGCAAGACTGGTCAACACGTCCGGCCCGCGGCAGGCGAAGGTTTCCCGGTGGCCGAGGGACGCGCCGGGGCCGCCTTCATGCGCCGCCCCGGGTCGGCATGCGTGCGCTCGCTAGCCGTTCGAGCACTTCGAACAGGGCCATCCCGGCGAGCATCGCCAGCGTGAAGATCAGCGGCTCTTCGCCGCCCGAGGCAAGCGATGCCAGGGCCGGGCCGGGGCAGTAGCCGGCCAGTCCCCAGCCGGCGCCGAAGGCGAGCGAACCGAGCACCAGGCGGCGATCGATGCCGGTCGCCGTCGGCAGGCGCATGGGCGCGCCGAGCAGCGAGCGGTCGCGCTTGCGTGCCAGGCGGAAGGCGAACACGCCGACCAGGATCGCTCCGCCCATGACGAAGGCGAGCGAGGGGTCCCAGTTGCCGGCCAGGTCGAGAAAGCCGATGACCTTGGCAGGGTCGGTCATGCCCGAGACGATCAGGCCGATCCCGAACAGGAGGCCTGCCGCCAATGCCATGAGGATTTGCATGTCGATTCCTTCAATGAAAGACGTGGCGGACGATATACACGGTGACGAAGCCGGCGAACATGAAGGCCGCCGTCGCCACCAGCGAGCGCGGCGACATGCGCGAGATGCCGCATACGCCGTGGCCGCTGGTGCAGCCGGCGCCGTAGCGGGTCCCGACGCCGACCAGCAGGCCGGCCGCGACCAGGGTGCCAATCCCGGCATCGACCGTGACCGCGGGCAGGGCCGCGAACAATCCATACACGACAGGGGCCGCCAGCAGGCCGGCCAGGAAGGCCACGCGCCAGCCGGCGTCGCCGCGCTGCGCGCGCAGCAAGCCGCCGAGGATGCCGCTGATGCCGGCGATCCTGCCGTTGAACAGGACCAGGGCGGCTGCCGCCAGTCCGATGAGCACGCCGCCGGCAAGCGCCGTCTGCGGCGTGAAGTGCATCCAGTCGATCGTCATGGCGTTGCTCCCTTGCCTGGCTGGCAGAACAGTTGATACAGGACCTGCATGATCGCGGTGGCTTCGACACTCTCGAGCTTGTAGAAAATCTGCTTGCCCTCGCGCCGGGTGCTGACGAGACCCTCTTCGCGCAACACTCCCAGTTGCTGGGACAAGGTCGGCTGCTGGATGTTCAGTAGCGTTTCGAGCTCGCTGACGCAGAACTCGCCCTGCGTCAACTGGCACAGCAGGAGCAGCCGGTCGGGATTGCCGAGCACTTTCAGCATCCCGCAGGCGCGTGCCGCGGCCGACTGCATCGCCTCCAAGTCCAGTTTCTTTACCTCGCCCATCGTGCACCCTTCCCGCGTTTCGTTATGCGTGACGATATTATATATTACGACGATCTATGCGTCAATATAATGTTCGCGCATTTCATCGCCGGGAGATCGCATGGTCATGCGTCACCTCGACAAGGACTTTGCCATTGCCGCGCAAGTAGTCCCGGACGCGGGAGCGGCGGCTTCCGGCCAGGCCAACCCCTCTTGAATTCCGATCACAGGTTAGGTGTATTCCTATAAAATTCCCTGAAGCGCCGTGCCAGAATCGGTGCGCTGATGGCTGCCTTCAAGAACAGGTTCTTGGCACAAGGAACGACCCGATGCCCACTGCACCGCCTGCGTATTTACCCGCGACCGGCGCGGCGCCCCTGCTGTTTGCGCTCGACGGCAGCCGCGCGTTCGCCGAGCGGGTCGGGCAGGGCATCGGCCTTGCCGTAAGCGCGCACGAGGAGCGGGAATTCGAAGGCGGCGAGCACAAGGCACGGCCCCTGGTGAGTGTGCGCGCGCGCGATGTCTATGTACTCCATTCGCTGCATGGCGACGGGCGCCACAGCGCCAACGACAAATTGTGCCGCCTCCTGTTTTTCATCGGGGCGCTTAAGGACGCCGCCGCGGCCCGCGTCACGGTGCTTGCGCCCTACCTGGCCTATGCGCGCAAGGACCGCAAGACCAAGCCGCGCGACCCGGTCACGACCCGCTACGTGGCCGCGCTGTTCGAAGCGGTAGGCACGGACGTGTTCGTCACTGTCGACGTGCACAACCTCGCGGCCTTCCAGAACGCGTTTCGCTGCCGCACCGAACACCTCGAAGCCACCGGGCTGTTCGTGGACCATTTCGCGTCGCGGTGCCGGGAGCGCGAGCTGGTTGTCGTGTCTCCGGATGCGGGCGGCCTCAAGCGGATGGAGCAGTTTCGCCAGCGCCTCGCGCGCGCCCTCGGCAAACCGGTCGGCGCGGCATTTTGCGAAAAGCACCGGAGCGAGGGCGTCCTGAGCGGCGAGATGTTCGCCGGCGAGGTCGGCGGCAAGGACGCGATCATCGTCGACGACCTGGTCGGCAGCGGCGCCACCCTGGCCCGCGCCGCGCAGGCCTGCAGCGAGCGCGGCGCGGTCGACGTGTACGCCGCCGCGACGCATGGCCTGCTGAGCGGCGATGCGGCGGCCATCCTGGCCGGCAGCGCGCTGCGGGAACTGGCGATCACCGATACGGTGGCCGGGGCCGGACTCGATGCCGCCATGGCCACCGGCAAGCTGCGCACGCTCGGTTGTGCCGGCCTGTTCGCCCAGGCGATCGAACGGCTTCACGGCGGCGGCTCGATGTCCGAACTGACGGATGCCTGATGCGCTTGCGCCAGGCACAAGTACTGGCAGGCGCGGCGGTACCATTCCGGCGAATGGCGGAATTGCTCCTCGTCGAGGTGGCGGATCGCGATCCGGGCGCGGGTCGCCGCCCGGAAGCCCTGGTAGAAGTGCACGAGCGCGGCGCCGGGCAGGTCGCCGGTCAGGTCGCCATAGGTACGCAGCAGCAGGGCGCCCAAGTCCGGCGCATGCAGGCGTTCGCATTCCAGGGCCAGGAAGCCGAGTTCGTCGACGGGGTCGACCAGGCGCAGCGCGCGCGAGAATTCAAGGCAGTCGATGATGCTCACCGGCGGCCCGAGGCTGACGTGCTCGGGGCGCAGGTCGCCATGGCCCTCGACGATCTTGCCTGTCCGCGCGCGCCGGTCGAACCAGTCGCGCCTGGCGTCGAGCAACGCATGCTGGGCCCGGCACAGGGCCGTCACGCGCGCCGCCGGCAACCGGTAGACCGGCCGGCTCAGCATGCGCAGGTTGAGCGCGATCGCGCGCCGGAAGCGGGCGCGGTAGGCCGCCGGATCGAGCCTGACCGGGGTGCAGGCGCGGTAGAAGGCGGCCAGCCGGGCGGCGACGCGGGCGATGTCCGCGGGAGCGGCGCCGCCATGCCCGAGCGCGTAGTCGAGCATGTGCCGGCGCGGCAGGCGCAGCATCTTGACCAGCCAGTCGACCACGATTCCATGCCCGCCCAGCCGCAAATGGCCCAGCGCATCGATCGACAGGGGCACGAGTTCGACATACACCTCGGCGGCGAGGCGCCGGTTCAGGCGCAGCTCTTCCTCGCAATAATGGCGCCGTGCGTCGAGGCTGCGGAAATCGAACAAGTCCTGGCGCACCGGCTTCTTGAGCTTGTACGCATGCGCATCCGTGAGGAATACCCAGGACATGTGGGTTTCGATCGCCTCGATCCGGCCGGAGCAGTCGGCGAAACTGCCCGGTTGGCGCAGGAAAGCGATCTTCGACTCGAGCGTGACGTGGGCGGCGGCTGACATCGCAGTGCTGGATGCATATCCGGGCTGTTCCTGTCTTGATCGTAACGCGGCCTTCCTGCTCGGCCACGCGCAAACCTCGAGTAGAGGTTGATTCATCTCAAATCGACGCAGTATCGATCCGCGCACCGACGCCTGGCCGAATAGACTCACACGACATTGATGTAGCTCACGCGGAAGCCAGAAAGCTGTCCTACAGTGAAATTTGCCGCCCGGGTGCGCGGCGGTTTCGTCCTCGATCGAGGTCCTGCGTGCGCGTGCCGGCATCCGGCAATGCAACGACCCGGCGTGCTCCTGGAATTTCATGAAAACGGAGGAAGTCATGGCTAGCCTGACGCGTTACGATCCATTCAGCGACATCGCGCGCTTCGAATCCTTTCGCGACATCGAAGACCTGATGCGCGACTTTCGGCTGGTGCCGTCATGGCGCGGCGCCGAGACCGCGCCGCCGATCCGGATCGAGGTGTCCGAGACCGACCAGGCCTATGCGCTGAAGGCGGAAATCCCGGGTGTCCGGAAAGAAGACATCAAGGTGGCCATCGACGGCAACCAGGTCATGCTCAGTGCCGAGGTGAGGCGCGAAACGCAGGCGCAGGAGCACAACATGCTGCGCAGCGAGCGCTACTACGGCCAGCAGTCGCGCAGCTTCACCCTGCCGCAGGAAGTCGACGATAGCCAGGCCGTCGCGAAGTACAACGACGGCATTCTCGAGCTGACGCTGCCGAAAAAGCCTGGCACTGCTCCCAAGCAACTGCAAATCCAATAAGCGGGCGCCTAGCCGGCCCGGCCTGTCGCGTCGTCGAGGCCGGACGGCGCGGCGTTTTGCCGAGGCAGCTCAGCGGGGCGCACCGGCGGACGGCGCCGTTGCCGGCCGGAGCGTCATCCGGCCGCCTTGCCCGAAGCGGGCTGCGGGCGGTACACCATGACCGGGACCGGCGCGTATGCCAGCACCCGCTGCGTGACGCTGCCCGCGATCAGGCGGCTCAAGCCGCGCCGTCCATGCGAGGCCATGAAGATCAGGTCGCAGCCGGTGCGCTTGACGGCATCGACGATTTCGTCGGCGGGAGCATAGCCGAAGCAGGTGACGGTCGTGCACTTGACGCCGGCCTCGGCGGCAGCCTCCGAGACCCGCGCCACATGCAGCTGCGCCTGCTCCATCGGAACGTCCGGTCCCGGCATGCCGATCGCCGCCACCGCCTCGCCCATCGGGACCGCCGGTTCCGGCTGAACGACGGACAGGGCAACGATCTCGCTGCCGCACACTTTGGCGAAGGCAATCGCGGCCTGGGCGGCGGCGGCCGCGAGGTCCGAGCCGTCGGTCGGGACGAGGATGCGCTGGAACATGGTGTTCTCCTTTGAAGGATGTCGGCCGCGCCGGGACCGGCGCTGGCGTGATCTTGGAACTCCTGGAACCTGATTCTTACTTGCAGTGCTGTTGCATCATGTCCATGTGTTGCTGGCGCATCTCCGGCGACATGCCTTTCATGCGCTGCTCCATCATGGCCTGCCTTTCCCCGGCCGGCGCCTTGTGCATGTCCTGGTGCATCTGGCACATGCGCTGCATGTCCATGGATGCCGGCCTGTCCGCGGACGCCGGCGCAGCCGCCGTGGCCGCGCCGGATTGCCCACCCCCCATCGAGGCCGGCGCCGGCGCACCCGCCGCCTGGCCCGGGTGATGCGCGGCGTGCGCGGGTGCCTCGCGCGGCATGGTGCAGGCGGCAAGCGCCATGCCCGCCGACAGCGCGGCAAGGGCGCGCATGAATGCGTTTCGCTCGATCGACATACTCATTCTCCTTCAGGTTGACGGCATTCGCCGCAGGTTCAAGTCATCGCAGCCGCAGCGCATTGGCCACCACCGATACCGAGCTCAGGCTCATCGCCAGCGCGGCCAGCATCGGCGAGAGCAGCCAGCCGGTGAGCGGGTAGAGCATGCCGGCGGCGACCGGAATGCCGAGCGCGTTGTAGAGCAGCGCGAACAGCAGGTTCTGCTTCATGTTGCGCACCGTCCGCTCGGAGATTTGGCGCGCCGTCGCGATGCCGCGCAGGTCGCCCTTGACCAGGGTCACTTGCGCGCTGTGCATGGCGACGTCGGTGCCGGTGCCCATCGCCACGCCGACGTCGGCCCGGGCCAGCGCGGGGGCGTCGTTGATGCCGTCGCCGGCCATCGCCACGACCCGTCCCTCGCGCTGCAGGCGCTCGACCAGCGTCAGCTTGCCGGCCGGCGTGACTTCGCCGACGACCTCGCCGATGCCGAGGCGCCGGCCCACCGCGCGCGCCGTGGTCCAGCCGTCGCCGGTGGCCATGACGATGCGCACCCCGGCCGCGCGTAGCGTGCCGAGCGCCTCCGGGGTGCTTGGCTTGATGGGGTCGGAAACGGCCAGCAGCCCCGCCGGTACGCCGTCGACGGCCAGGAACATCACGCTGGCGCCTTCGGCGCGCAGCGCTTCCGCGGCTGTCTGCAGGGGCGCCGTATCGATGCCGAGCCCGTTCATGAGGGCGGTATTGCCGAGCGCAAGCGCGCGCCCGCCGACCGTCCCGCGCACGCCGATGCCGCTGGCCGATTCGAATCCCGCCGGTGCGGCCAGCGCCAGGCCGCGCGCGCGCGCGGCGTGCACGATGGCGGCGGCGAGCGGATGTTCGCTGCCCTGGTCGAGGCTGGCGGCCAGGCGCAGCACCTCGTCCTCGCCGAAGCCGGCCGCCGCCACGGCACGCTCGAAGGCGGGCTTGCCCTCGGTCAGGGTGCCGGTCTTGTCGACGATGAGCGTATCGACCTCGCGCAGCTTCTCGATTGCCGCCGCATCGCGAAACAGCACGCCCTTGCTTGCCGCCTTGCCGGTCGCCACCATGATCGACATCGGCGTGGCCAGTCCGAGGGCGCAGGGGCAGGCGATGATCAGCACGGCCACGGCGTTGACGAGCCCGTGGACCGGACGCGGCGCCGGACCGAACAGGCTCCAGGCAAGGAAAGTGAGCACGGCGACGATCACCACGGCGACCACGAAACGGCCGGCCACCACATCGGCCATGCGCTGCAGCGGCGCTTTCGAGCGCTGGGCGGCCGCCACCATCTCGACGATCCGGGCCAGCACGGTGCCGGTCCCGACCTGTTCGGCACGCATGGTCAGGGCGCCGCTCGTGTTGAGCGTGGCGCCGATGAGCTTGTCGTTCGCGCCTTTCGGGACGGGCAGCGGTTCGCCGGTCAGCATCGATTCGTCGACGGCGCTGGCGCCGTCGACGACGACGCCGTCGACCGGCACCTTTTCACCGGGGCGCACGCGCAGCAGGTCGCCCACCCGCACCTGCGCCAGGAGCACGTCGGCTTCGCCGCCGTCGGGCGCGATGCGGCGCGCGGTCCTGGGCGCCAGGTCCAGCAGCGACCGGATCGCGGCCGAGGTCCGCGAGCGCGCCTTCAGCTCGAGCACCTGTCCCAGCAGGGTGAGCGAGATGATGACGGCGGCCGCCTCGAAATACACGCCGACGCGTCCCATCGACAGGAACGACGCCGGAAACAGGTCCGGCGCGACGGTGGCCGCCACGCTGTAGGCGAAGGCCGCGCCGGTGCCGAGGGCGATCAGGGTCCACATGTTCGGGCTGCGCGCGGCCACCGAGCGCGCGCCGCGCACGAAGAAAGGCCAGCCCGCCCACAGCACGACCGGCAGCGACAGCATCAGTTCGGCCCAGGCCTGGGTACGCCCCTCGAGCAGGCCCAGGCGGTGCCCGGCCATGGCCAGCAGGGCGAGCGCGGCCGTCAGCGGCAGCGTGAGCCAGAAGCGGCGGCTGAAGTCGCGCAATTCGGTGTCGTCGTCGGCCCCGGGCAGCGGGACCACCGGCTCGAGCGTCATCCCGCACTTCGGGCAGGTGCCGGGATGGTCCTGGCGTATCTCGGGGTGCATCGGGCAGGTGTAGACGGTGCCGGGCGCAGCCTGCATCTTCGCCGCCCCGGCAGCGGCGCCCGGCGGCGCATGCAGGCCGCCTTCCAGCGGATGCTCGCGCATTTCCATTCGGTCCTGTCTCCCAGTGAAACGACGTATGCCGGCAAGCCACATGCCCACTGTAGGACGATGTAAGGGTCTGAATCTTTGACATGGATCAAATTCATCCGGATTGCATGGGCGCCGCGGGGCTAGGCCGACCTCGCGCACTTGTCTCGTGACGCCGATCCGGCCGGTCCTGGTCCTATTTGACCAGGGTGACCGGGATGTCGGCCAGTTTCACCACCTGGGTGGCAACCGAGCCGATCAGCAGGTTCGCGCCGGCGCTGCGCCCGTGCGTGCCCATGACGATGGCGTCGCAGCCGGCAAGGCGCGCATAGGCCGCGATCTGCGCCCCCGGCTTTCCGTTCAGGCAGTGGAGCGAATACCTGGCGCCGGCGCGTACCAGGATCGCCACGGCCGGCGCCAGCGCTTCCGCGGCCTGCGCCGGAAAATGCGCGTCGAGGCGCCCGGCCTCGCAGGCGTCCGGCGGGTCCGACAGCATGGCCGGCAGCAAGGGCTCGATGACGTGCAGCAGGTGGATCTCGGCGGCCGGCCCCGATGTCGCCTCGGCGGCGGCGTGACGGACTGCGCGCAGCGCGCTTTCCGAACCGTCGAAGGGTACCAGCAATTTTTTCATGTTTTCTCCCTGGCGCGCGTGCTTCGCCCCGCGCTGATCGGTGGACTCGACCTGTCGGACAAGCGCCCGGGCGCGCCGGTTCCCGGCGGACGCCAGACTGCAGTATGCACCCGGGGACGCAATGCGGCACTTGGCAAGCGCGGCGCGCCGGCGCATGATGAGCCCGGCGAGCCAGCCCCAACCATTGCGAGGAGAGAAAAGATGATCAAGGTAAGCGTGATGTACCCCAACAGCCCGGACGCCCGTTTCGACGCGGCCTATTACGTCGAGCGCCACATGCCGATGGTGAAACGGCTGATGGGCGACTACTGCCATCACTACACGGTCGAGCGGGCGCTGGCCTCGGGCACGCCGCAAGCGAATGCACCCTACATCGCCATGGGCCATCTGTTCTGCGACTCGGTCGAAGCCTTCCAGGCCGGGTTCGGTCCGCACACGAAGGAAATCATGGGCGACATCCCCAACTACACCAACCAGCAGCCGGTCGTCCAGATGAGCGAGGTGCTGGTCGGCTAGCCGCGCATGCGCCCCGTCCCGGCGGGGCGGCGGGCCTGCGCGCAGCGGTGGCGTTACCGTCGGGCACGCGTCCTGGCTTTAGAATAGCGGACGGATCACCTACAACGACGCCCACCACGACATGAAAAACGCAAGAATCGCCCACCTGGCCCTTTGCCTGGCCGCCAGCCCGCTCGCCACGGCCCAGAATGCCGAGCGCC
The DNA here is from genome assembly GCF_042656795.1 of Massilia jejuensis. Classification (NCBI taxonomy): domain Bacteria; kingdom Pseudomonadati; phylum Pseudomonadota; class Betaproteobacteria; order Burkholderiales; family Oxalobacteraceae; genus Massilia; species Massilia jejuensis. Next base: position 227,527 of record NZ_JBHSMS010000013.1, read on the forward strand.
AGCTGCAAGGCTTCACGCGCAGCCAGGACACCCTCGACATCGCCACCAGCGACGGCCGCTACCTGATCAAGCCCTACGCGGACAACATCGTCGAGACCACCTTCATCCCGGCCGGCGAACGCGCCGATCCGGCCTCGCATGCGGTGGCGATGGCGCCGGGCCAGGTGCAGGCGACCCTGAAGGACGAAGGGGCGCGCCTGGTCTTCGCCACGCCGGGCATCGCGGTCACCATCGACAAGCAGCCGTTCCGGATCAGCTATGCCTACAAGGGCAGGCCGCTGGTGGCCGAAAAGCGCGGCTACGGCCGCGGGAAGGAATTCGAGACGATCGAGTTCGCACTGAGCGACGGCGAGGCGCTGTACGGCGCCGGCGCGCGCGCGGTCGGCATGAACCGGCGCGGCCACCGCTTCGAGCTCTACAACAAGGCCCATTACGGCTACGGCAACCGCTCCGAGCTGCTCAACTACACGATGCCGGTGGCGCTGTCCTCGAAGAAATACGCGATCCACTTCGACAACCCGCAGACCGGCTGGCTCGATTTCGACAGCCGCAAGGACGGCACGCTGCGCTACGAGGTCAGCGGCGGCCGCAAGACCTACCAGGTTGTCGCCGGCGACAGCTGGGACGAGGTGATGGCCGGCTACACCGGCCTGACCGGCCGCCAGCCGCTGCCGCCGCGCTGGGCCTTCGGCAATTTCGCCAGCCGCTTCGGCTACCGCAGCGAAGCCGAGACGCGCGCCGTGGTCGACAAGTTCATCGCCGAGAAGATCCCGCTCGACGCCGTCGTGCTCGACCTGTTTTGGTTCGGCAAGGAGGTCAAGGGCACGATGGGCAACCTCGACTGGGACCGCGACAGCTTCCCGCATGCCGAGCGGATGATGGCCGACTTCAAGCGCAAGGGCGTCAAGACGATCGTCATCAGCGAGCCCTTCGTCCTGACCACGTCCAAGCGCTGGCAGGAAGCGGTCGAGCGCAAGGTGCTCGCCACCGACGAGCGCGGCCAGAGCGCGACCTACGATTTCTACTTCGGCAACACCGGCCTGATCGACCTGTACAAGCCGGAAGGACGCGACTGGCTCTGGAACATCTACAAGCAGCTCAAGCAGGGCGGCGTGGGCGGCTGGTGGGGCGACCTGGGCGAGCCGGAAGTGCATCCGGCCGGGCTGCGGCATGGCGGCCGCCCGGCCAACGCGGTGCACAATGTGTATGGCCACGACTGGGCGCGCCTGATCGCCGAGGGCTACCGGAAGGAATTCCCGCAGGAGCGTCCCTTCATCCTGATGCGCGCCGGCTACTCGGGCTCGCAGCGCTTCGGCATGATCCCGTGGTCGGGCGACGTCAGCCGCAGCTGGGGCGGCCTGCAGTCGCAGATGGAGATCTCGCTCCAGATGGGCATGCAGGGCCTGGCCTACATGCACTCCGACCTGGGCGGGTTCGCCGGCCCCGTGCTCGACGACGAGCTGTACGTGCGCTGGCTGCAGTACGGCGTCTTCCAGCCGGTGTTCCGTCCCCATGCGCAGCACGAGGTGGCGCCGGAGCCGGTATTTCGTTCCGCGCGCGCCAAGGTGCTGGCGCGCCAGGCGGTCTGGCTGCGCTATGCGATGCTGCCTTATAACTACACGCTCGCCTTCGACAACAGCCAGACCGGCATGCCGCTGATGCGCCCGCTGATGTTCGTCGAGAACGATCCGGAGCGCGCGGTCGACCGCGCCGGCACCTATCTGTGGGGTCCGGATTTCCTGGTCTCGCCGGTGGTCGAACCGGGCGCGGCGCGCCACGAAGTATTCTTCCCGAATAGCGGCAGCGTCTGGTTCGACCTGCACACCGACGCCGTGCACCGCGGCGGGGTGCTCGAAGTCGTCAAGCCCGTGGAGGCGCATATTCCCGTGTTCGTGCGCGCCGGCGCGTTCGTCCCGATGGCCAGGGTGGTGCAGAGCACGCGCGACTATACGGGGCGACAGATCGACCTGCACTACTACCACGACGCCTCGGTGGCGGCGTCGAACGGCAAGCTGTACCACGACGACGGGGAGACGGCCGGCGCCTACGAGGCGGGCAAGTACGAGATCGTGCGCTTCAACAGCCGGTATGCCGGCGGCACGCTGGCGATCGGGTTCGCGACCGAGACCGGCAAGGCCTATCCGGCCGCCGGGCGCGGCTTCCGCCTGAAGGTGCATAACGTCCAGGCCAGGCCGCGCTCGGTCACGGTCGACGGGCGCGCGGTCGCGGCCAGCTGGAATGCCCGGCACAAGCTGCTCGACGTGCAGGTTCCGGCGCGCAGGCAGCTGCAGGCGAAGGTCGTCGTCGTCCTGTGAACATGCTGTAAACGGGCGCGCGCCCGGGCCATGCCATCGGCGTCCGCCGTCGCCGCGACCGGCTCACGGCGCCGCGGCCCGGCCGCCCCGGCCGCCGGGCGTGCGGCGCATGCGCCACTCCTGCAGCAGGCGCCAGGCGGCGGGAATGACGAGCAGCGACAGCAGCGGCGCGGTGACCATGCCGCCCACCATCGGCGCGGCGATGCGCTGCATGACCTCGGAGCCGGCCGCGTCGCCGAACATGACAGGCAGCAGGCCGGCCACGATGACCGCGACCGTCATGGCCTTCGGACGGATGCGCTGGAGCGCTCCTTCGCGGATCGCTTCGAGCACCAGTTCGCTCGTCAGTGGCCTGCCGGCGTCGAGGCGGCTCTGGAGCGCATTGCGCAGGTAGAGCTGCATGACGACGCCGAATTCGGCCGCCAGTCCGGCCAGGGCGATGAAGCCGACGGCGCTCGCCACCGAGACGGCATGCCCCAGCAGCCAGATGAACCAGAACCCGCCGACGAGGGCGAAGGGCACGGTCGCCATCAGCAGCAGCGCTTCGCCGACCGAGCGGAAGGCCAGGTAGAGCAGCACGGCAATGAGCAGCAGGGTCAGGGGAATCACGGTCGCCAGGCGCTTCGAGGCGCGCTCGAGGTACTCGAACTGCCCGGACCAGCCGATCGCATACCCGGGCGGGAGAACCACCGTTTCGCGCACCCTGGCCTGCATCGCGCGCACCGCCGTCAACAGGTCGACGCCGCGCACGTCCACGTACACCCATCCCGACAGGCGCGCGTTTTCGCTGCGGATCATCGGCGGCCCGTCGGTCACGACGATGGTCGTCACGTCGCCGAGCCGGATATGGGCACCGCGCGAGGTCACGAACGGCATGTCGCGCAGCGCCTGCACCGAGTCCCGGTAATCCTGCGGGTAGCGCACGTTGATCGGAAAGCGCTGCCTGCCGTCGACGACTTCGCCGACGTTGCGGCCGCCGATCGCCGACGCCACCAGCGACTGGATCTCGGCGACACCCAGGCCGTAGCGCGCGGCGCGGCTGCGGTCGATCCCGATATCGATGTAGCGCCCGCCGCCGAGCCGTTCGGCCAGCGCGGAACCGACGCCGGGAAGCGGCTTGACGGCGGCCTCGATGGCGGTGGTGAGCTTGTCGATCTGGCCGAGGTCCGGTCCCGACACCTTGATGCCGACAGGCGTCTTGATGCCGGTCGAGAGCATGTCGATGCGGTTGCGGATCGGCGGCACCCACACGTTCGACAGGCCCGGCACCTTGACGATCCGGTCCAGTTCCTGCACCAGCAGGTCGGTGCTCATTCCCGCGCGCCATTGGTCCTTCGGCTTGAACTGGATCGTGGTCTCGAACATCTCCATCGGCGCCGGATCGGTCGCGCTTTCCGCGCGTCCGGCCTTGCCGAACACGGTCGCGACCTCCGGAACCGTCTTGATCAGACGGTCGGTCTGCTGCAGCAGTTCGGCCGCCTTGGCGGCGGACAGCCCCGGCAGTGCCGAGGGCATGTAGAGCAGGTCGCCCTCGTTCAGCGCGGGCAGGAATTCGCCGCCCAGCCGGGAGAGCGGAATGGCCGTGAGGGCGAGCGCCGCCAGCGCGATGGCGATCGTGGTGCCCGGATGGCGCAGGCTGGCGTCGAGCACGGGGCGGTAGGCCCTGGCCAGCAAGCGGTTGAGCGGGTTGGCGGACTCCTTCGGAATCCGTCCCCGGATCAGATAGCCCATCAGCACCGGCACCAGCGTGATGGCGAGACCGGCCGCGGCGGCGAGGGTGTAGGTCTTCGTGTAGGCCAGCGGCCCGAACAGCTTGCCCTCCTGCGCTTCCAGGCCGAACACCGGCACGAAGGACAGGGTCACGACCAGCAGCGAGAAGAACAGCGCCGGCCCGACCTCGATCGATGCCCGCGCCACCAGTTCCCAGCGCGTGCGGGCGTCGATGGCCTGCCCCGGATGGGCGGCGCCATGTTCTTCCAGGTGCTTGTGGACGTTCTCGACCATGACCAGGGCGGCGTCGGTGGCGGCGCCGACCGCGATCGCAATGCCGCCGAGCGACATGATGTTGGCGTTCACGCCCTGGTAGCGCATGACGACGAAGGCCGCCAGCACGCACAGCGGCAGGGTGATCACCGCCACCAGCGCGCTGCGCACGTGGAACAGGAATACCGCGCAGACGATGGCGACGACGAGGAATTCCTCCACCAGTTTGGTGGCCAGGTTGGCGACGGAGGCCTTGATCAGGGTCGAGCGGTCATAGGTCGTCACCACCTCGACGCCGGGCGGCAGCGAAGGCTTGAGGCTGTCGAGCCTGGCTTTTACCGCCGCGACGGTGTCGAGCGCGTTCTTCCCCGAACGCATGACGACCACGCCGCCGGCGACTTCTCCCTCGCCGTTGAGTTCGGCGATGCCGCGCCGCATTTCCGGTCCCAGCCGGACGCTGGCCACGTCGCGCAGCAGCACCGGCGTCCCGGTGTCGCTCGCGTTCAGGACGATCTGGCGGAAGTCTTCCAGCGAACGCAGGTAGCCGTGCGATCTGACGACGTATTCGGTTTCCGCGAGCTCGACCACGGACCCGCCGGAGGCCTCGTTGGCCTCGCCAATGGCATCGAGCACCTGGCCATGCGAGATCCCGAACCCGCGCAGCCGTTCGGGATCGAGCACGACCTGGTACTGCCGTACCATGCCGCCGATGCTGGCCACCTCGGCCACGTCCGGCACGGTCTTGAGCTCGAACTTCAGGAACCAGTCGTTGAGCGCGCGCAGCTGGCTCAGGTCGAGCCGGCCGCTGCGGTCCACCAGTGCGTATTCGAAGATCCAGCCGACGCCGGTGCCGTCAGGACCGAGTTCGGCGCGCACGCCGGCCGGAAGGCGGCCCTGGACCTGGTTGACGTACTCCGTCACGCGCGAGCGGGCCCGGTACAGGTCGGTCTCGTCGTCGAACAGCACGTAGACGAAGGAATCGCCGAAGAAGGAGTAGCCGCGCACGGCCTTCGCTCCCGGCACCGAGAGCAGGGCCGTCGTCAGCGGATAGGTGACCTGGTCTTCGACCAGCTGCGGCGCCTTGCCGGGGTATTGCGCCCGGATGATGACCTGGGTATCGGACAGGTCGGGCAGCGCGTCGAGCGAGGTGGCGCGCAGCGCGTGCACGCCCCACGCCGCCAGCAGTGCCGCCGCCAGCAGTACCCACACCCGTCCCGCGATCGACGCGCGGATGATGCGCGCGATCACGGCTTGTCCTTGCGCGACACGACCACCTTCTTCAGTTCGTAGCCGTCCTCGCCTTCGACGAACTCGAACTCGACGACCTGGCCGGCGCGGATGTCCTGGAAGGCGCCGGGTCCGGGCTTCTTGAAGTCCATCGTCATCGGCGGCCACTGGAGCGTTGGAATCGGTCCGTGCGACAGCGTCAGGGCCTCGTCCGTGACCTGCTCGACCTTGCCGACGCCTGCATGGGTCGTCGCGGCGGGCTGCGCCGGCGTGCGCGCGGCGGCCGGTGCGCTGCCCGCCAGCTTCGGCAGGATCGATTTCAGGTTCGCTTCCGAGTCGATCAGGAACTGGCCGGACGCGACCACCTGCTGGCCTTCCGCCAGCCCGGCAGTGATCTCGGTATCGTCGCCTACCTCGCGTCCGGTCGCCACGACGACCGGACGGATCCGGTTCCCGCCCTCGACCACCAGCACGACCGAGCGGGTACCCGAAGCGATCACCGCTTCGCTCGGCACCAGCAGCTTCGAGGCGGTTTTCGCGCCGCTCAGGCGTACCCGCATCAGCATGCCCGGCGTCAGCGAACCATCCCTGTTGTCGAGTTCGATCCGCGCCCTGGCGGTCCGGGTCGAGGCGTTCACGCCGGGCAGCAGCTCGCGCACCTTGCCGCGGTAGGTCCGCCGCGGGTCCGCGCTGCCGGTCGCGACGACCTGCATTCCGGGCCTGGCCGCGCCGATCAGCGCCTCGGGCACCTCGGCGAGCAGCCAGGCCGTGTCCATGCCGACCACCTTCGCGATCGTCATGCCCGGCGTGACCTGGGCGCCTTCGCGCACGCCCAGCTCGCCGACGATGCCCGCGATCGGGGCGGTCAGGGTATGCCGGCTTTGTACGCGCCCGCTGCGCGCGAGCTCCGCGATCAGGGACTCGGGCATGGCCAGCGCGCGCATGCGCTGGCGCGAGGCGGCCGCGAGGACGTCGTCGCCGGCGCGTGCGAGCGCCAGGTACTCTTCCTGGGGAGCGATCCATTCAGGCACGAACAGCGTTGCCACCGCCTGGCCGCGCCGCACCCGCTGCAGCGGCGAGCGCACGTGCAGCTTGTCGATGAAGCCGGGCGCGCGGCTCTGGATCACTTCCTCGGCGCTCGCGTCGAATTCGGCGGTGCCGACCAGTTCGAGCGTGTCGGCGACGTCCGCCCGCCGTACCGCCGCGTAGCGGATCCCGAGGTTCTGCTGCAGCGTTGGCGATACCGTCACGCCGGCCGCCGCGTCCTCGTCGGCATAGACGGGCACGAGCTGCATGTCCATGAAAGGGCTCTTGCCGGGCTTGTCGAAACGCTGGCCCGGCACCATCGGATCGTGCCAGTACAGGACGCGCCGGCCAGCCGCGGCGGCCGGGCCGGCGCCACCCGCCTCCGGGGCGGCCCGTTGCGTTCCGAGCCAGTAGCCGGCGCCGGCCAGTGCGATGCCGGCCGCCACCAGCAGGCCGGTTCGCTTCAGGGAGATCGGTTTCATCGCGCGTCTCCCGCAGCCGGGTTGCCGTCTTGCGGGAGCAGGCCCAGCTCGAGTTCGGCCCAGGTCTGCGCCGCTTCCAGTTCCAGCGCATTGACCTGGAGGCGCCGTTCGAGCGCATTGCGGCGTGCCTTGAAGACCGCGCTCAGGCTCCCGGCCGCGCCGCGATAGCCGGCCAGCGCGGCCTGCACCTGTTCCTCGGCTGCCGGAAGCAGGGCTTCGCGCAGGCGGACGATGCGGCCCTGCATGCCGGCGAGGCGTTCGGACTGCGTTTCGATCGCCGAGCGCGCGGCGACCAGCGCCTCTTCGTAGTCCAGCCTGGCCTTGGTGCCGAGTTCCGCCTTCTCGGCGACCTCACGGTCTTGCCGCTGTGCCCGGGCCAGCGGCAAGGGAACGCTGACGCCGAACGACACCATGTTCGAGTACGGGCTGGCGCGTTGGGCGAAACCGAGTTCGAACGACCAGTCGGGCCGGGTGTCGCGCACCGTGGCGGCGGTGTCGGCATCGGCCAGGTCCACGCCGCGCCGCGCTCTGAGGACGGCAGGGTGGCGCCGTTCCAGTTCGGCCGCCTGCGGGCCGGGTGCGCGAACGGCGAGCGCGGGAGGCGTGTCCGGCACCGCGGCTGTCCCCGTGCGGGTCCAGCGGCGCAGCGCGGTCAGCGCGGCGCGCAGATCCTGTTCGGCTGCCGCCACGCCGTCGCGGGCGAGCGCCAGTTCGGCGCGCGCCTGCAGGACGTCGGCGGCGGCGGCCCCGGCACCGCGATGGGCCGCTTCGAGGGCGGCCAGGTCGCCTTCCATCGCGCGGGTGATCGCTTGCGCCAGCGCCACGGCGCGCTGCCCGTGGAGGGCGGCGAACCACGCTTTGGCGGCCGCCACGCGCACGTCGGCGAGCCGCTCCAGGTGCACCGCATCCCCGGCGTCCACGGCGCGCCGTGCGCGCTCCACGCGGGCCAGGCGCTTGTCGCGCGCTACCCATTGCTGCTCGATGCCGATCCGGCGCATCGTCATGAAATCGGCATTCGGACGGAAGGCGTCCGGCCCGGACGCGGGCAGGTTGTCGATGCCGAACTTGAGCATCGGGTCGGGCAGCTGGCCGGCGCGCGCCGCGGCCTGGCGCCCGGCCGCCACGTCGGCCTGCGCCGCCTTGCCGGCCGCCGAAGCGGAGGCGGCCAGGCGCAATGCGTCGGCAAGCGGGAGCGGCTCGGGCGCGGCGCTGGCGCCGGCGGCGAGCAGGGAAAGCGAAACGAGCAGGGAGAGCGAAATGGGCACGGCATGGCGGCGCCGCGCGCCGCCAACGGGCACGGCCCGCCGGTGCGTAAACAAGGACAACATGGTTCCTCCGCGATGGATATCGGGTCCCGGCGGACAGCGGCCGGGCGGTATGCAGGCGGGAGGGGATCAGAGGCGAATGCGCAGGGTGCGAAGGTAGGGCGGGTCGCCCGCGGGGGCGGGGGCGTCGCGCGCCACCGGCAGCCAGGCGCCGGCGTCCGCCGGCGGCGCGACGATGCGCAGCAGCATCGCGGGCGAGGGCGGCGCCGGGGCGGGCGCGGCGTTCTGGTGGTCGACCGAAGCCTGGGTATCGGCGGCCAGCTCGGCGCAGTGCGCCGGCCGTTCGAGATCCATGCCGGCGCAGGGCATGCCGTCCATCATGGCCACCGCATCCGGCTCGACCGTCAGTTGCGGGCACACATACGCGGCCATCGCCATGGCCGACGCCATCATGGCGATGACGAGGAACAGGGCGGTGCGGTAAAACAGGGACGGTCGCGAGCGTCGCATCGGAAAGCTGCCATGAAATCGAAGCCCATTGTAGCGCGGGGATGGAAAACCACCAACACCGGCTGAGGACCGGGCGGGCGGGCGCCGGCGCATGCCCGGATCGACATATGCGCACGTGCCCGATATCATTTCATGTTTGCCGGGAGTCAAGTTTCTCCCGGTCGAGGAGCAAGGGAGCGGATAATGCTAAGCGGATAATGCCGGGCGGACAATTCCGACTTCATTCAACCTACCAGCGACAAGCAACAACCATGCAATCAGCTTTCCGGGTGCGACGCGCCCACCAATGGATCGGCCTCGTGATCGGGGTCCAAGCGCTGCTCTGGATGATCAGCGGGCTCTACATGGCGGTGGTGCCGCTGGAAGTTATCCACGGCGACCACCTGGCGCACCTGCCGGCGCAGCCGCTCGCGCCGGCGCCCGGGCGGCTCCCGCAGGCGCGCCTGCACGAGCGCTACCCGGGCATCACGTCGATCCGCATGAAGAACCTGCTGGGACGAGATGTCTACGAGATCCGGCAGGGAGCGCAGGCGAGCCTGGTCGACGCCGGCAGCGGCGACAGGATCAGCCCGCTCGAACGGGACGATATCGTCGCGCTGGCCGATGCGGCCTATGCCGGCGAAGGCAGTATCCGCGGCGTCGAGTGGGTCACCAGGGCGCCCCGGGAAGTGGGCGCGCGTCCGGTTCCCCTGTGGGCCGTCCATTACGACGAGGCGGGCAGGACGACGCTGTATTTTTCGCCCCATACCGGCGACCTGGTGGCGCGCCGCCACGAGCTGTGGCGATGGTTCGACTTCCTGTGGATGTTCCACATCATGGATTACGAGGAGCGCGAGGACGTCAACAACACCTTGCTGCGCGTGGCCTCGGCGACCGGGCTGGTGTTCGCCCTGAGCGGCGTCTGGCTGCTGTTCTACAGCATCGGCCGGAGGCGTCGAGCATGAGCCACTGGCTGAGGCGTCTTCACAAATGGGCCGGCGTGCTGCTCGCGATACAGTTCACGCTGTGGATGGCGAGCGGCGTCGCCATGAGCCTGCTCGACGCGAACGAAGTGCAGGGGCGCGCGTTTCGCGTCAAGCCGCCGGTGCCGCCGGCCTGGCCGGCCACCGTGCTGGGCCCCGACGCCGTCGTCGCCGCCGCCGGCGAGAGCGTCATGGCGATCTCCTCCGGCTGGCTGCTCGAGCGGCCGGTCTACCGGCTGCAAAACGGCAAGCGCAGCTGGCTGGTCGACGCCGCCAGCGGTGCCGACCTGGCGATCGATGCCCGGCTGGCGCAAGACATCGCCCGCGCCTCGTACGCGGGACCCGGCAAGGCCGGACCGGCGCGCCTGCAGGCGCCGACCCTGGAAACGCGTTCCCACAAGGAACAGGTCTGGCGGGTCGACTTCGACGATTCCGAGGCGACCTCGGTCTACGTATCGGCGCGCTCGGGAAATGTGCTGGAGCACCGCAACAGCACCTGGCGCGTGTTCGATTTTTTCTGGATGCTTCATATCATGGACTACGGCGAACGCGCCGACTTCAACAATCCCCTGCTGGTGTCGAGCGCCGTCGGCGGCCTGTGGATGGCCCTGACCGGCGTGTGGCTGCTGTTCGCCAGCGTGCGGCCGGCCCAGTTCGTGCCGGTCCGCTTGCGCCGCCGCGCAAGCGTCAAGCTGGTCGACGGCCAGGGCGTGCCCCTGCGCGAGGTGGCCGCGGCGGCAGGCGACACGGTCTACCGGGCGCTGGCACGCGCGGGCCTGCAGCTGCCGTCGAACTGCGGCGGCGGCGGGAGCTGCGGCTTGTGCGGGGTGCGCTGCGCCGGCCACGCCCCGGCGCCGACGGCGGCCGACCGCGCGCATCTGTCGCCGCGCAAGCTCGAGGCGGGCATGCGCCTGGCGTGCATGCTGCCCGTGCAGCGCGGTGTCGACGTCGACGTCGGCCTGGCGCTGGCGGCGATGCCGGAGCGTACCGGCGTGGTCACGAAGGTGCTGGCGCTCACGCCCTTCCTGCGCGAGGTCACGGTACGTCCGGCAGGGCCGCTCGCATGCCGGCCGGGCGCCTATGTCCAGATCCACGTGCCGGCGTTCAGGCGCAGCGCGGACGACCTGGCCATTCCGGAGCACCATCGCGCTCACTGGCAAGCGCTGGACCTGCCGCCTGAACTAACCAACGCCGAACCGGTGCGGCGCGCGTATTCGGTCGCGGTCCCGCTGGAGCGCTGCGGCGGCCAACTGACCTTCCTGGTGCGCTTCGTGGCGGGAACGCCGGCCGGTCGCGGCTGCAGTTACATGTACACGCTCAAGCCCGGCGACGAGGTGCGCTTCAGCGGGCCGTTCGGCGACTTCGCGCTGCGGCCGGGCACCCGGCCCAAGGTCTTCATCGGCGGCGGCGCCGGCATGGCGCCGCTGCGGGCGATGCTCCACGAATGCCTGGCCCGGGGCGCGGGCGAACCGCTGCATTTCTGGTACGGCGCGCGCAGCCTGGCGGACGCCCCTTACGTGGACGAAATGCGCGCGTTCGCGCGCCTGCACCCGAACTTCCAGTGGCAGCTGGTGTTGTCGGAAGAGGCGGGGGCGGCTGGCACGCACAGCGGACTGGTGCATGAACTGGTACTCGACCGGCTGCTGCGCCGGCACGCGGATCCGGGTTCGCTCGAGTTCTATGTCTGCGGCCCGCCCGGCATGCTCGCTGCCACCCGGGCGATGCTGCGCGACCTCGGCGTGAAGGACGAGGACGTCGCCTACGACGACTTCAAGATCTGACGCGGCGGGCCGCCATGCGGCCGGCCTATCTCGGCTTGCGCGACGACCAGTGCACGTGCACGATCGTCCATGCGTCGCCGTTCTTTGCCAGCACGGCGGTGCCGGTGCCGAACACGTGCACGGGTTTGCCGCGCACGCTACCGGTGGTTTCGCTTTCTTCCCACACGATCGCCGTATTGCCGTCGATTCGCTCGGTCTGCCTGAGCACCTTGCGCGTCGCGTTCCTGGCGAACTCGATATCGCCGCCCAGGTGGTGGCTGGCGTATTCATCGCGCGAGCGCTCGACATGGCCCGCTTCGTAGATCGCGATGTCGGGCGAGAGCAGGCTGATCGCGCGCGCCTTGTCGCCGCTTGCCAGGGCGTCATGGAAGGCCGCCAGGGTTTCTTTCGGCGAGGCGGCCGAGGCGCTCGAGGTCAGCGCGAGCAGGGCCGACGCCAGCAGCAGGTTCGCCACATTCTTCTTTTTCATGCTTGTTCCTTGTCAGGGAGGTTGGTCAGGCCGCCAGCGGCGGCGGCGTCGAACTGAGAAAGGCGGCCGCGACCAGGGCGGCCACCAGCACGAGCGCCTCGACCTTGAGGATGGCCGCGAAGCGGCGGCCGGGGCGCGCGTCCGCCGCCTGGGGGTCGCGCAATCCCGCGAGCAGGCCGGGCATGACGACGAAGCGGTTGGTCGCGCCCAGCGCGGCCGCGCCCAGGACCAGGGCGATCTTGACGAGCAGCGTCGTGCCGTAGGGGTTGCCGAACACGTTGTCGAGCGTTCCCAGGCCACGCCAGACGCCGAAGGCGCCGGTGACGACGATCCCGGCCAGCGCGATCGTGGCCGACTGCGAGAGCCGCTCGATGTAGCGGGCGCAATCGGCGCGGCTCGCCGATCCGTCGGCCGGCGCGCGGTCAAGGAGGAGCAGCCCCGCCACGATCACCTCGCCCACCCATGCGCTGACGAGCACCAGGTGGACCCAGTCGATGGCGACCGCCCAGGTGAAGCCGCCCGCCGCGCCCGCATGGCTGACCATGCTGCGGCTGTACAGGAACAGGCCGAGGGCGAGCAGGCGGACCGCATCGACGCCAGCCGTCGCCCGGCGCGCGGGCAGGGTAACGCTGGTCAAGCCCACCACCACCAGCGCCGCCGTACCGGCCAGCCACGCGCTGCCGTAATGGGTCGCGCCCAGGACCGAGACGACGGCGGGCCAGGCGCCCGCGAGCGGCACCTCCGCCATCGAGGCCGCCTCCAGCCAGAGCACGGCGACATAAGCGGTCATGGCAACCGCAACGCCCAGGCGCGTCGCGCCGCGCAGGCGGGGCAGCACGGCGCCCGCCCATGGCGAGGCGGCGGTACGCAGCCACAGGTGTGCCGCGCCCGCGCCGACCAGCACCGCGACCGCCAGGTTGAGGACGACGACGGCCGTGCGCTGGGCCTGGAGGAGGTCCGCCTCCACTTACTTGACCCGGAAGCCGAACTCGCCCTTGACCTTGTGCCCGTCGCGGGTGATGGTCGTCCACTGCACGCGGTAGGCGCCGCTGCGCAGCGCGGGAACGGCCGCCACCAGTACCTTGGCGTTGGCGCTGTCGATCGCCAGCTTCGACGCCTGCGTCACCACGCCTTGTTCGTCGACGAGCTTGACTTTGCTGAACGGCAGCTCCAGCGGCTCGCTGAATTGCAGGCGCAACTGGGACGGCGCCGGGCTCACCACGGCATTGGCCGCCGGCGTGGACACTTCGAGTTTCGCATGCGCCAGCGCCGGCGCGGCAAACGCACAGCCGAGTGCCGCCACGCCCGCGGCGAGGATGTACTTCGCTTTCATTGACTTCTCCGGTCAGGACCCCGCACCGCGTGACGGACGGCGCGTGCGGGGCGCACAGGTTTTCCGACGGCTTACTGGGCCGGCTTGAGTTCGACGATTGTCACGGCGCCGTTGACGCGATCGGCCGCGAACTTGACCTTGTCGCCGGTCTTGACCTGGTCCAGCATGGCCGCATCCTTGACGCGGAACACCATCGACATCGCCGGCATGTTCAGGCTTTTGAGTTCGCCATGGCGCAGGGTGATCTTGCCGGCGCCCTTGTCGATCTTCTTGACTTCGCCGTCGACCAGTTCGGCCGCCGCCGTCGCCTTGGCACCAGCCTGGGCGCCGTGCGCGCCGTGCGCATCGTGCGCGCCGTGGCCGGCATGCGCATGGTCCTGGGCGGACGCGAGCCCGGCTGCCGCGCAGAGGGTGGTGGCGAGGGCGAGTTTCGAAAATGCGTTCATGGTGAGTCCCTTCATCGGTGATGGTTGATTGATCAGTTGTAGTGCTTGAATACGCTGGTGCGGCCCTCGGCGTCCACCAGCAGGACGTCGAACGGGTCCTTGCGCGGACCTTCCATGCCGGGGGAGCCGAGCGGCATTCCCGGCACCGCCAGGCCCCTGGCCTTCGGCTTCATGGCCAGCAGGCGCTTGATGTCGCTTGCCGGAACGTGGCCCTCGATGGCATAGCCGCGCACCATGCCGGTGTGGCACGAGCCGAGGCTGTCGGGAATGCCGCCGCGCTGGCGGTAGTCCGAGGGATTGTCGACATTGACCACCCGCGTGGCGAAACCGTTCGCCTTCAGGTGCTCGACCCACGCGCCGCAGCAGCCGCACGATTCGGTCTTGAAGACTTCGATGACGGGAGCGGCCGCCACCGCCAGCAAGGGCATGGCCAGCGAGGCGCCCACTGCCGCCTGTATGAATAAACGTCGTTGCATGAGTCAGTCCTTTCGCAGTTCGATGTGCAGCCTGTCACCCAATGTAATCAGTGGTGGCCCTTGTGGCCAGCAGGCTTACGTACGGTTACTTCCACGTCCTCGGGCCTGGCCGGCGGCATGGCGTGGCCGCCGGCCGTGTGGCTGCGCAGCGCGCCCGGCGTCTCTCCCTTCCACTCGTAGGCCACGCTGCCGGCGGGATGCTTGTACCAGCCCGGGTCCTTGTAGTCGCCGCGCTTCTGGTCCTTGCGCACCTTCAGCACGGTGAACATGCCGCCCATCTCGACCCCGCCGAACGGCCCCTGGCCGGCCATCATCGGCAGGGTGTTTTCGGGAAGCGGCATTTCCATCCCTTCCATCGACCCGCCCTTGTCACCCATGACCATGTAGTCGGGGACGAGCTTGCTGATCTTCTCGGCAACGCCACGGTGGTCGACGCCGATCATGGTCGGCACGTCATGCCCCATCGCATTCATCGTGTGGTGCGATTTGTGGCAATGGAAGGCCCAGTCGCCCGGCTCGCTGGCGACGAACTCGATCGCCCGCATCTGGCCCACCGCGATGTCGGTCGTCACTTCCGGCCAGCGCGACTCCGGCCGCGTCCAGCCGCCGTCGGTGCCGGTGACTTCGAATTCGTGGCCGTGCAGGTGGATCGGGTGGTTCGTCATCGTCAGGTTGCCGGCGCGGATGCGCACGCGCTCGCCCTGGCGCACGTTCATGCTGTCGATGCCGGGGAAGACCCGGCTGTTGAACGTCCAGATATTGAAGTTCAGCATTTCGTTGACCTTCGGCGTATAGCTGCCCGGCTCGATGTCGTAGGCATTGAGCAGGAAGACGAAATCGCGGTCGACGGCGTGCTGCGCGGGATTCTTCGGGTGCGTGACCCAGAAGCCCATCATTCCCATCGCCATTTGCACCATTTCATCGGCATGCGGGTGGTACATGAAGGTGCCGGGACGGCGCGCGACGAATTCGTAGACGAAGGTCTTGCCGGGCTGGATGGCCGGCTGGTTCAGGCCCGAGACGCCATCCATGCCGTTCGGCAGGCGCTGGCCGTGCCAGTGGATGCTGGTGTGCTCGGGCAGGCGGTTGGTGACGAAGATGCGCACGCGGTCACCCTCGACCACCTCGATCGTCGGCCCCGGGCTTTGCCCGTTGTAGCCCCACAGGTTGGCCTTCATGCCCGGCGCGATCTCGCGCACGACCGGCTCGGCGACCAGGTGGAACTCCTTGACCCCATTGTTCATGCGCCAGGGCAGCGACCAGCCGTTGAGGGTGACGACCGGATTGTAGGGACGGCCGTTCGGCGGCGGCGGGGGCGGCTGGGTGGCCGCGCTGCTCATGCTGGGCGCTTCCGGCAGGGTGGCCGCGCCGGCGCGGGTCACCAGCCCGGCGCCCACGAGGGCGGCGGCACCGGTGAAGAAATCTCGACGTGAACGCATTTGTCTTCCTCGTTTAATGTGCTGGAGCCGCTGCCGCGGCGGCGGTGGCGGTGCGCGGGGCGGGCGAGGCGCCGCTGCCGCTGACGGCGGCCTGCAGGTCGGTCTCCGCGAGCCAGTAGTCGCGCTGCGCGCCGATGGCGGCGTTGACGCCCGCGATCTGGGCGCGCGCATCGGCCAGCAGCTCGAACACGCTCACGAGCATGCCGTTGTAGCGCAACAGCGATTCTTCGGAAATCTTCTTGCGCAGCGGGACGATGTCGTCGCGGTAGCTGCGTGCCACGTCGTAGCTGGTCCGGTAGGCCGAATAGGCTTCGCGCACCTGCGACCTGGCGACGGTGGCGGCATCGGCCGCGCGGTGCACGGTCTGCATGTAGGTTGCCTGCGCCTTGGCCACGCGCGCGCCGCCCCAGTCGAAGATCGGCAGCGACAGTTCGATCTCATAGCCGTCTTCGCGCGGCGAACCGGACTTGCTGGAATTGACGTAGCCGGCCTCGAGCACGTTGACGAAGCCGGTCGCTTTGGTCAGGCCGAGCGCGCGCGCGGTGGACTCGGCGTCCAGTTTGGCCAGGCGGATGTCGAGGCGCTGACGCATCGCGAGCGATTCCATGTTGGCTGCCTCGCGCGGCGCGGCAGGCAGGTCCGGCAGCCGGTCGGGAAGCGTGAACGCGGCGTGCGCACCCCAGACGCCCATCAGCCTGGCCAGCTGTTCGCGCGCCGCCGTGGCATCGTGGCGCGCGCGCGCCAGCTGGGTCGCCGCTTCGGCCGCGAAGGCCTGTTCGCGCGCCTGGTCCAGGGCGCTGAGGTTGCCCACCCGGGCCATGCGCCGGGCCAGCTCGGAACTGGCCGCGGCCGCTTCGCGCACCTGCTCGGCATAGCGCGCGGACTGGCCCGCCGCCACCGCGTTGAACCAGGCCCTGCGGGTGTCGGCCGCCAGGCGCACGGCCTGGGTCGCGGCGACCAGCTTGGCGCTCTCGAAGCGGCGCCCCTCGATCTCGCGGCGCAGCGGAATCGTCAGCAGGCCGACCAGGTCGAAGATGACGCTGCGCTCGATCTCGGTCTCGCCGGCGCCGGACAGGCGGCTGAAGCCGAAGCCCGGATTGGCCATGCGCCCGGCCTGCACCAGGTCCGCCTCGGCCACGCCGAGTCCGGCCAGCGAGGCGCGCAGGCCGCGGTTGTTGAGCAGGGCGGCACGCACGGCGCCGTCCGCCGAGACCGGTCCCTCGAGCAGCCGGTCGAGCTCGGCCTGGACCGTGCCGGCGCCGGCGCCGGGAAGCCGCAGGTCCTGTCCGGTGCGCTCGGCCGTCATGGCCGACACCGCGTCCAGGCCGCCGTCTTTGGAGAAGCTGGCGCAGCCGCCGAGCGCGAGGATGGCGACGCCCGCCGCAAGCGTGCGCAGCGAAGCGATGGAGGATGTTCGTGACATTGTTCCGCCTGCTTTCAATGATGATGTTGGTCGTGCCCGGCGGCCGGCCGTGGCGCCGCGGGTTGCGCCGCTGACTCCACTTTCGGCGGCGCTGCCGCGGCCGGGGCCGGGTGCGCATGGGCGGGTTCGACCGCCTGAGTGGGGCCATGGCCCGCATGGCCGCCGTGCTGCGGCGCCGCCGACAGCGCGTCGTTGGCCGCGCGCCAGAGCTGGTCGGGCGTCCGGCCGGCGTCGGGCGTGCGCGGCGCCTCCTGGAAGGCGGACACATAGACCAGTGGCGGCACCGGCGCGGCCGGGTCGGACGGGTCGGAAACGCGGTCGGATTGGCCGGCGTGCGCGGCATCGGGCGCGCCGAGGGCGGCCAGCAGGACGCCGAGGACGGCGGCCGGGAGCGTGATGTTCATTGTCGATCCTCGAAATCGGAAACAGGGATGCGCAGGCGCGCATGCGTTCGGACGCGGGAGGGCGGCAGGAAGGACCTGCCGGCTCGGCGCTGGTTGCGATCAGGCGGATTTAGTGCCGGGGAGGCCGCTGGGGGCCATCCTGGATGAAGGCGACGGCAAACACGGGCGGCGCGACGATGACGGCATCGGAACCGTCGAACGCGGGGGCGGGAAGATGGGACGAAGGCGGCGCGACCGCGCCGAGGCAAAAGGCCGAACAGGCGCTGCAGGACGAGTGGGACAGCTTGCCGGCGTGATCGGCCGGCGCATCGCCGTCGGCGCTTGCGGCCTGCGGCGCATGACCGGCACCGTGGCCGGCGTGGACGCCGGCTTCCATGTCATGACCGACGACGGCATGGTTGCCGGCATCGTGGATGCCGGCGAGGTGGCTGCCGGCATCCTGGCTGGACTGCCGGTGAACCGGCGCGCATGTCATGCCGAAGCTGCCGGCAACCGCTTGCAACGGAAGCAGGGCCACGAGCAGGCAAACGAGCAGTTTCTTGAAGATGCGGTCCATAGTGGCCCGGAGTATAGCACGACCGATTGCCCGCGGCGGACGGCCTCGGGCGGGGCCGGCGTGCTAGTTCGCCGGCGCGTCGATCCGGTAGGCCCACCCCTTCAGGCTGCGTTTTGCGGCGCTGCCAGGCAGCGTGTACCGCTGCGGCACCCCGCTCAGGTTGACCGCGACCGACACCACGTTGCCGTCCTTTTCGCGCCGGAAGGCGAACACCTTGTCGGTGCCGGTTTCCAGGACCGTCACCGGGCCGCCGTACTGGCCATTCCACAGCGCCCGGTTCTCGTGCTTGAGCTTGAGGAGGCCGGCATAGAAGGAGGCGTATGGATAGCCCTTCCAGTCGATCGGATCCTTCTCGAAGAATGCAAGGCGCTTGTCCAGGCCCGCTTCCTGCCCGCCGTAGATGAGCGGCATGCCCGGCAGCGTGGCCGCGAGTACCGCCATCGCCTTGAATGCCGGCCCGTAGTGCTCGGTGTCGCTGCCCTGCCAGGAGTTCTCGTCGTGGTTGCTGGTAAAGCGCATGCGGTAGGCATGCGCCGGGTAGGGCACGGGCGGCTGCGCGAGGAAGGTGCGCAGTGCGCGGGCGTCGGACTTGCCCTTGGCGATGTCCTTGAAGAGGGCCAGCGTGTCCCAGCCGTAGCTCATGTCGAAGGCGCTGTGCAGTTCCGGCTGCCAGGCTTCGGCCAGCATGAACACCGGCTTGATCTTCTCGAGCTCGACGCGGGTCTGCTCCCAGAAGGCGGTCGGCACCTTGGCCGCCACGTCGGCGCGGAAACCGTCGATGCCGGCCTCGCGCACCCAGAAGGCCATCGCATCGCCCATGCCTTTCCACAGCGCCGGCTGCTTCCAGTCGAGCCCGGTTACATCGGTCCAGTACTCGGGCTCGGCGCCGTCGAGATAGGTGACCGGATAGATCTCGCCCTTGTCGTTCTTCAGGTACCAGTCCTTGTGCTCGACCGTCCACGGGTGGTCGAACGCGGTGTGGTTGGCGACCCAGTCGAGAATGACCTTCAAGCCCAGGCCGTGCGCCTGCTTCACCAGGCGCTTGAAGTCGTCCATCGTACCGAACTCGGGATTGACGGCCGTGTAGTCGCGCACCGCGTAGTAGCTGCCGAGCTTGCCCTTGCGGTTCAGCTCGCCGATCGGCTGCACCGGCATCAGCCAGAGGATGTCGACTCCCATCTTGCGCAGGCGCGGCAGGTGGGCGGCGAAGGCGTTGAAGCTGCCTTCCTTCGTGTACTGCCGGATATTGACTTCGTAAATGTTCGCATTGCGCGACCAGGCGACGTGGTCCGCCGCGGCGGGCAGCTGGGCTGCGCCGGCCTGGAGCGGGCCGTATGCGGTGCAGAGGGCGAAAGCGAGCAGGCAAAGGGAGCGTGCGGCGTGTCTCATGGTGTCCTTGTTGATGATGTCCTTGGTGTGCGGCCAGGTTCGCGGCCAGGTTCGCGGCGAATACTGCCGGTCCGGCAAGCTTACCCGCCTCCTCGACGCCCTGACAAGCACTATTTCTGTAGTTTTAGTACATGCGTGGCTGGAAATCCGCATGGGAAGGATATCGTTCTCCCCCGAATGAGGTAGTACTCCTACTTCACAAGGCGGGTTCGAGCGGTCCCACTGCCCGACGCCCTCGCACGGATCGATGGCTGGAAGATGGCGCACGCGGGAGAACGCTCGCTCGAACGCCGGCCGCGCGCCATCATGGTCGTCGTCCCGGGCGGCGCGACGTCCACCATGCAGGCGGAGCTTTTACCGGTCGTTTGATGCACATCAATCCAACAAGGTGCAGCGCGGCGAGGGCCGTCGTAAGCTCGGGATACGGCGCGCAGCACCGTCGGGGGAGCCGGCGGCGTTCCCGCGCATGGAGGACACTTTGCACCGATCAGTCCAGGCAGTCGGCCGGTTCCGTCATCCCGGCAGCGGGAATGACCTGCCCGGCGCCGCGTACCGGAGCCTCTGCGCGGTCCTGCCTGCCGGGCGCGCAGCCCCGGCGCACGGCCCGGCGCGGCGCCGCCGGTGCGGTTTCGGGCCGCTGCCGGCATGGGGCCGGCGATGAACCGCAAGCCGGCCTGGCGCCTGGGCGCGGCGGCACTGGTCGTGCTGGCCGCGCTCGGCGCCGCCCAGGCCTGGCGCCAGACGCGCCCGCAGGGGCCGGGGCCGGGCTTTGTCAGCGGCAACGGACGCATCGAGGCGACCGAGATCGATATCGCCGCCAAGGCCCCGGGACGCGTGGCCCAGGTGCTGGTCGAGGAGGGCGACCTGGTCGCGGCCGGCCAGGTGGTCGCGACCATGGATTTGCAATCCCTGCGCGCCGAGCGCGGCGAAGCGCTGGCACGCGAGCGCCAGGCGCGCGATGCGGTCGCCGCGGCCGAGGTCGAGGTGGCGATGCGGCGCAGCGATGCCGCCGCGGCCGCCGCCGTGCTGAGCCAGCGCTTGAGCGAGCTCGACGCTGCCCAGCGGCGCCTGCGCCGCTCCACCACGCTGGCGGCGGCCGGCGCCACCGCGTCGCAGGAACTCGACGACGACGCGGCCCGGGTGCGCGGCGCCGAGGCGGCCGTGGAGGCGGCACGGGCCCAGCGCCAGGCAGCCGCGGCGGCGGTCGAGGCGGCCCGCGCCAGGGTGGTCGGCGCACGCTCGGCGGTCGGGGTGGCGCTGGCCACGACCGCGCGCATCGACGCCGCGCTCGAGGAAGCCGTGCTGCGCGCGCCGCGCGCCGGCCGCATCCAGTACCGCGTGGCCCAGCCGGGCGAGGTCCTGGCCGGCGGCGGCACGGTGCTCAACCTGATCGACCTGACCGACGTCTACATGACCTTCTTCGTGCCGGAGACGGCCGCGGGCCGCCTGGCCCTGGGCGGCGAGGTGCGCCTGCGCCTGGACGCGGCGCCCGGTTTCATCGTTCCGGCGCGCATCACCTATGTCGCCAGCAGCGCCCAGTTCACGCCCAAGTCGGTCGAGACGGCGAGCGAGCGCCAGAAACTGATGTTCCGGGTCAAGGCCCAGGTCGACCGGCGCGTGCTGGAACGCTATGCGGGCTATGTCAAGGCCGGGGTGCCGGGCGTGGCCTGGGTCCGGCTCGACCCGGGCCAGCCATGGCCGCCCGACTTGGCCTTGCGGGGCGAGCGATGAGCGCCCCGCCGGCGGCCCGGGTGACCGGCCTGCGCCTGCGCTACCGGCGCACGCTGGCCCTGGACGACATCTCCCTGGACCTGCCGGCGGGCGCAGTCACGGGCCTGATCGGGCCGGACGGCGTCGGCAAGTCGAGCTTGCTGGCGGTACTGGCCGGCGCGCGCCGGATCCAGCAGGGCAAGGTCGAGGTGCTGGGCGGCGACATGCGGCGCGCCGCCCACCGCGCGCGCATTTGCCCGCGCATCGCCTACATGCCGCAGGGACTCGGACGCAACCTGTACCCGACCCTCTCGGTGGCCGAGAACCTGGATTTTTTCGGCCGCCTGTTCGGGCACGACGGCCCGGCGCGGCGCGCCCGCATCGACGCCCTGACGCACGGCACCGGCCTGCATCCCTTCCTGGCCCGGCCGGCCGGGCAGCTCTCGGGCGGCATGAAGCAGAAGCTCGGCTTATGCTGCGCCCTGATTCATGACCCCGACTTATTAATACTGGACGAGCCGACCACCGGCGTCGATCCGTTGGCGCGGGTCCAGTTCTGGGAACTGATCGGCGCCATCCGCCAGGGCAGGCCCGGCCTGACCGTGCTGGTTGCCACGGCCTACATGGACGAAGCCGAGCATTTCGACTGGCTCGTCGCGCTGGATGCGGGCCGGGTGCTGGCGACCGGCACGCCGCGCCAGCTGCGCGCGCGCACCGGCTCGGCCGACCTCGAGCAGGCTTTCGTGGGGCTCCTGCCCGTGGCGCGCCGGTCCGGCTACCGGCCGCTGGCGCCGCCATCGGCGCCGCCGGCGCGCGAGGGCGCGGCGGCGGTCGAGGCGCGCGGGCTGTGGCGCCGCTTCGGCGACTTCGTGGCGGTGCAGGACGTCAGCTTCCGGATCGGACGCGGCGAAATCTTCGGCTTCATCGGCTCGAACGGCTGCGGCAAGACGACGACCATGAAAATGCTGGCCGGCCTGCTGGCGCCGAGCCAGGGCCAGGCCTGGATACTGGGCGAGCCCGCCGGCCGCCACGATGCCGCCGCGCGCCGCCGCGTCGGCTACATGTCGCAGGGCTTTTCCCTGTACCAGGAATTGAGCGTGCGCCAGAACCTGCTGCTGCACGCGCGCCTGTTCGACCTGCCCGGGGAGGCGGCCGCCGAACGCTGTGCGGCGCTGGCCGGGCGCTTCGGCCTGGCGCCGGTGCTCGACGCCTTGCCGGGCAAATTGCCTTTAGGAATGCGCCAGCGCCTGTCGCTCGCGGTGGCGCTGGTGCACCGGCCGGAACTGCTGATCCTCGACGAGCCGACCTCGGGCGTCGACCCGATCGCGCGCGACGGCTTCTGGGCCGAGATGCTGGCCCTGTCGCGCGACGAGGGCGTGACGATCTTCATCTCGACCCATTTCATGAACGAGGCCGAACGCTGCGACCGCGTGGCCTGATGTACGCCGGCCGGGTGCTGGCCACCGGCGCCCCGGCCGAACTGGCGCGGGCACGCGGCTGCGGCGACCT